>NZ_MUFL01000044.1:0-28878 GCF_001995355.1 Salinivibrio sp. PR919
GCCAAGACCAACACTGTTTGGGCCAAGTGCGTATCATCGGGCATCACTCACGGTTAGTTGTTTGACAGCATCGGCAAAGGCATCGCCACGTGCCATAAAGTTGGCGAACTGATCGAGGCTCGAACAGGCTGGTGACAATAGCACCATATCACCCGGTGCAACGTGTTGGGCAATGACATCAATCGCCTGCTCCAAGGTCTCAAAACGATGCGACGAACGGCTCAATGCAGCCAGTTTGTCACCATCTTGCCCAAAGCAATATAGCTGGGCAGATAGCTTATCCAACACAGGTTGAAGCGCATGAAAATCCGCACCTTTACCATCACCACCGAGTAGCAGATGAAGCTGCCCTTGCAGCGTTAAGCCATCCAAAGCGGCTAACGTGCTGGCCACATTGGTCGCTTTGGAATCATTGACCCAAGTTACGCCGTTGATCGTTGCCACCGTCTGGCAACGATGAGGCAAGCCAGTATAGGTTTGCATCGCCTGAACTTGTCCATCGCGATCGATACCGACACTGTCTGCCAATGCCATTGCCGCTAAGCAATTGGCGACATTATGACGCCCAACGAGCGCCAGTTCGGCAACGGGCAGGACAGGAACACCTTCCACACTGAGCCACTCTTGGCCTTGATGGCTGATAAGGCGATAGTCGCCTTGCTGAAAGCCAAATAAAACGAGAGGTTGCTCACTGTGTGTTGCTTTATCATCAGCGTTGGCAATCCGGGTGAGTGCGTGAGCGAAAATACGTAACTTGGCCGCGCGATAATCAGCCAAGCTGTCGTAACGATCCATGTGATCTTCAGAAAAGTTTAAAAACGCGGCGCCATTCAACGCCAATGACGCCGTGGTTTCCAGTTGAAAGCTCGACAGCTCCAGCACATATAAGTCATGCCCTTGGTCGAGTAAATCAAGCGCCGCGACACCGATATTGCCACCCACACCCACACGGATACCCGCCGCTTTCGCCATCTCGCCCACTAAGGCGGTGACGGTGCTTTTTCCGTTCGAGCCGGTGATGGCGACCACCGGCTTATCGCAATACCACGCAAAGAGCTCAATATCGCCAACGATGGGGATGCCCGCTTGATGAACAGGGCCAAGCGCGGGCGTCGTCAGCGCAATGCCGGGGTTAGTCACCACCAGATCGGCGTCGGCTAACCACTGTTCCTGCCAGCTGCCGGTATGTAATGTCACCTGAGCCGGCAGTTGATCACACCCGGGAGGTTGAAGACGCGAATCCATCACGCGAATCGTCGCTTGAGGATGGTGGCGGGCAATAAAGCGCACCACGGATAATCCAGTCACCCCCAAGCCCATCACCACGATATGATCAAACTCGGTTAACGAACGCTGGCTCACGGTTGACATGATTAACGTACCTTCAGCGTTGCCAGTGCAATCAGCACCAGCATCAAAGAAATAATCCAAAAGCGGACAATGACTCGCGGCTCCGGCCACCCTTTTAATTCATAGTGATGATGAATCGGTGCCATACGGAAAATGCGCTGCCCACGCAATTTATAAGAGCCGACTTGCAAGATCACCGACACGGTTTCCATCACAAACACGCCGCCCATGATGATCAACAGCAATTCTTGGCGCACCAAGACAGCAATGGTGCCTAGCGCGCCACCGAGGGCCAACGAGCCGACATCGCCCATGAATACTTGGGCTGGATAGGTGTTAAACCACAAAAAGCCTAAGCCAGCGCCGACAATAGCCGCACACACCACCACCAGCTCACTGCTGTATTTGATGTAAGGGATATGCAGATAGCTGGCAAAGTTCACATTCCCCGTTGCCCACGCAATAAACGCAAAGCCTCCCGCGACCATCACCGTCGGCAAAATCGCAAGACCATCCAACCCATCGGTTAGGTTCACCGCATTACTGGTACCAACAATCACAAAATAGGTAAAGACGATATAAAACAGCCCCAGTTGAGGCATCACATCTTTGAAAAAGGGAACAACCAGTTGGGTCGCGGCGGTGTCACTACCGTGCGCATACAGCGCAAACGCCACACCTAGCGCAATGGCGGATTGCCAAAAATACTTCCAACGTGCAATTAAGCCATCGGTGTTTTTGCGCACCACTTTGCGATAATCATCGACAAAGCCGACCGTACCGTACCCTAGCAACACTACCATCACCGCCCACACATAGGGGTTCGATAAATCTGCCCATAAAAAGACGGTCAGGGTAATGGCGGCTAGGATAAGCACCCCGCCCATCGTAGGTGTACCACGCTTGCTAAAGTGCGATTCGGGCCCTTCTTCTCGTACCACTTGGCCAATCTGCATCGATTGCAGATATTTGATCAATCTAGGCCCCATCCATAACGAGAACACCAGCGCAGTTAACGCACTCACAATGGCGCGAAAGGTCAAATATTCAAACAGTCGCATCGACGGGAAAAAGCCCTGCAATGCCTCAGCTAACCATACCAGCATCAGCAGGCCTCCTTAATGGCGGCAACAACCGCCTCCATCGCCATACCTCGGGCGCCTTTGACCAAAATGGTGTCGGGATTATGTGTTTTCATCATGGTTACTACATGCGCGATCAGCGCGTCTTTTGAGTCAAAATGACGGCCGTGACAGCATTCACTGATCACACGGCTATCGGTTCCTGTGGTAAACACCTGCGTCAGCCCCGCCTTAGCGGCGTGCTCACCCACATCTCGGTGCATTTGTTCGCTGTACTGCCCTAGCTCGGCCATATCGCCTAAAATCAACCAACGCTCGCCAGAATAACTGGCAAGCACGTCGATGGCGGATTTCATCGCCGGAACGCTGGCATTGTAGGTATCGTCAATCAAGCGCAGTCCGGCACGCGGCTCACTCACTTCGGTGCGACCTGCGGCATTTTTCATCGCCGCAAGTCCTTGAGTAACGTCCTCTAAGGTCACGCCCGGTAACTGCATCGCGGCACACCCGGCCATCAATGCATTGGTAATATTGTGTTTGCCGGGCAGCGGTAACGTCACCGTAGATTGCTGCTCGCCGTCACTGAACACTAAGCGGTAGCAGCCCGCCTCGACCAGCTCGCTCTCCACCAGTTGCAAAGGCGCAGCCGCTTGCTCAGTCACCTGAATCACGTTTTTGTCTGCCAACACGGCTTGCCATTTCTCACCGCCATGGCTTTGCGCGTTAACCAGCGCAATGCCGCCTTGAGGCAGGCCTTGATAGATTTCACCTTTGGCGGTCGCGACCCCCTCTAGCGAGCCAAACCCTTCAAGGTGGGCAGCTGCAAGGTTGGTCACCATGGCAATATCCGGTTTGACAAGCGATGTGGTGTATGCAATTTCACCGATATGGTTCGCCCCCAGCTCAATCACCGCATAGTCATGATCGGGCGTGAGACGAAACAAGGTGAGCGGCACCCCGATATCGTTATTAAAATTGCCTGCGGTGGCCAAGGTCTTCCCTTTGCGCGACAAAATGGACGCGAGCATTTCTTTGACCGTGGTTTTGCCACAGCTGCCCGTAATCGCGATAGTAGGAACCTGACACTGCGCTTTAACCCACGCGCCCAGCTGGCCCAGTGCGATACGGGTATCGTTGACCACCAATTGCGGCAAGTCGATATCCAGCGGTGTCGATACCACCAGAGCTACAGCGCCCGCCTGCTTGGCTTGTTCTGCAAAGTCGTGCCCATCAAACCGTTCGCCTTTCAACGCCACAAATAGCGCGCCTTCAGACACCTGTCGGGTATCTGTAGTGATCGCGGCAACATCCAGCGTCGGCGGGGTGTCCACACCGTGCCATTGCGCGGCCAAAACATCAGCAAAAGTTGTGAGTGCGGTGGTAATCATGGTAACTCCTTCAGTAACGCAGCCACGGTTTCACGGTCGGAATAATGCACTTTGCCGTCGGCAAGGACTTGGTAGTCTTCATGGCCTTTGCCCGCGACCAGCACGATATCGTCAGCCTTGGCCGCCTGCATCACCCGTGACAACGCACGCGCGCGATCGTGCTCCACCCACGCGTTATCGGGGGCCTGCATCCCAGCAAGCATGTCATCGGTAATCGCATTGGGCGCTTCACTGCGCGGGTTATCGTTAGTCAATACCGCCTGATCGGCATATTGCTCTGCGATGCGAGCCATCACCGGACGCTTGCGAGTATCGCGATCGCCGCCGCAGCCAAATACACACCACAACTTACCCCGACAGTGGCGGCGCAGTGCGATCAGTGCCTTCTCCAGCGCATCGGGCGTGTGAGCATAGTCAACCACCATGGTCGGTTTGTCAGGAGCAAGAAAAACCTCCATCCGGCCAATGACGGCGTTCAATTGATCGCTAGTGGCTAACAAGGCATCCAGTGAATAGCCTAAGCCTAATAGGGTCGCCAAGCTGACCAAGAGATTGCTGACGTTAAAATCCCCCACCAAGGCAGCATTCAACTCCCCTTGCCCCCAACTGGTTTCGACCATCACACGCACGCCGTCGGTGGCAAAATCAATCTGGGTGGCACGCACATAAGGGCCGACGTGGTGTTGCAAAGAATCTGCGTGCAGCGCGACCGCAATCGCCTCGGGCCACTCGCGTAGCCATTGGCGTCCCACCTTATCATCGGCATTAATCACTTTGAGCGGATTACCCAATGAGAAAAGCTGCTTTTTCGCCTCAGCGTATGCCGCTAAGGTGCCGTGATAATCAAGGTGGTCGTGGCTGAGATTGGTAAATACCGCCGCATCAAAGGCCAAGCTCGCCACGCGGCCTTGCACCAATCCATGCGAGGACACTTCCATCGCTACATGCTTGGCGCCTTGGTCGGCAAAGGTCGCTAACTGCGCTTGAATACTAATGGCATCGCCAGTGGTATTTTCCGCGGCCTGCAGTCGGCCGATAAAGCCATTGCCTGTGGTGCCCATCACCGCGGTGGGCGCATTTAGCGCATCAAGCCATTGTGCAATTAGCTGCGACACCGTGGTCTTACCGTTGGTGCCGGTCACGCCAATCAAGCCGATTCGCTGCTGCGGGTCGTGATAGAAACGAGCCGCCAACGCTGACAGCATGGTGGGGAGGTCCGGTAAAGAGATAACCGGCACCTCGTGGTGCCAATCAAGACGTGCCATTGCATCATCGGCTTGCTGAACAATCGCCACCGCACCAGCCTCGATGGCCGCAGGAATAAACCGCCGGCCATCCACTTGATGGCCGGCAATGGCAACAAACACATCTCCTGACGTCACTTGGCGACTGTCCAACGTGAGTCGGTTTACTGTGATACTCGGTGCATCAGCTAGCCAAGGGCTTAGCCACTGCTTTAAATCATTCATTCGCATCCACTTGGTTAGAACGCTGAGCTACTTGAAGCCCCGGGCCGGTCTGAGCATCCGGAGCAATATTTAAAATCTGAAGCGCACTTTTCATCACGCTCGAAAATACTGGGGCTGCCACTTGGCCGCCATAATACTTGTCACCTTGGGGTTCGTTGATCACCACCACCATCGCGAGTCGTGGGTTACTGATCGGCGCCAGCCCCGCGGTGTAGCCAATGTATTCGTCACCGTATCCTCCCGCGACCGCGACTTTTGCCGTCCCGGTTTTAGCACCAACACGATAACCATCCACCGCCGCACGACGTGCACTGCCACCTTCTTGAGTGACACCTTCTAGCATCTGCAGCACTTTATAGACATTGTCGCGGGTAGCGACTTGTTTGCCTTCTGTCACCCCTTCATGCTTGATGATGCTCAACGGACGATTCACACCCAGTGAGCCCAAGGTGGCATAAGCACGGGCAAGCTGTGCAGGCGTGACCGACAAACCATAACCAAACGCTAAGGTCGCACGTTCAAAATCGGACCACCGGCGACGGGTCGGGAAAATACCTACCGACTCCCCAACCAGCTCAACGCCAGTGCTCGCCCCCAAACCAAAACTGCCATACTCACCAAGTAAGGTTTCGACCGGCATTGCCAATGACAGCTTACTGACACCTATGTTGCTGGATTTTTTGAGAATGCGCGCCAGATTGGCTTTGCCGACTTTCGATACATCACGCACGCGGCTGCCGCCGATTTGCATGATGCCGTTTCCGGTATCAATCACGGTATTCATGTCGGCGACCCCATTTTCCAACGCCGTCAGCACCACAAAAGGCTTCATGGTGGAGCCGGGCTCAAACACATCGGTGATCGCACGGTTGCGCATATTAAAGCTTTTCAGATCACCACGGTTATTGGGGTTATAGGAAGGCGCATTGACCATGGCGAGTACTTCACCGGTTTTGACATCCACCATCACCAGTGAACCAGACGTAGCGCGGTAATCTGCGACCGCTTGCTTAATCGCGCGATAAGCAATGGCTTGCAGGCGCTGATCAATACTCAATGCGATGGGTTGGCCTTCTTTTTTATCTTCGGTGGCAATGTGCTCTACCACGCGACCAAAGCGGTCTTTGCGTACGGTACGTTTGCCATGTTCACCGGTAAGCCACTCATCGTAACGGCGTTCAATCCCTTCCAAACCGTGACCGTCGATACCAGTCACACCCACCAAGTGAGCACTCACTTCGGCACTAGGGTAAAAACGACGAGACTCTTCTTTTAAGCCCACCCCGGGCAGGTCGAGCTTGTTGACATAAGACGCCATGGCCGGGCGGACTTGGCGTTGCAGGTAGATAAAACGGCGGTTGCGGTTTGCTTCAATTTTGTCGATCAGAGCTTGGCGATCCAGTCCCAACACATCCGCAAGTGCGTACCAACGATCTTTTTTCGCTAATCCCTGATGCTTAAATACCGTGACAGGATCCGCCCAGACTGCTTGGACAGGCACACTGACCGCCAAAGGCTCACCATTGCGGTCGGATATCATCCCACGGGCGGAATGTACTTCTTCCACCCTGACCGAACGTAAGTCCCCTTCGTAGCGTAAACGGTCGGGCTCAATTACTTGAATAAAAGCCGCCCGAGCCACCAGTGCGGCGAACGCAAGACCAATAAACACACAAATAAGGCCAAAGCGCCACTTGATAAAAACAGGTGGCGCTTTTGGCGTGCGTCGATTTGCTGGCTTCTGGGTACGCTTTTTCACGGGTTCGTACTCAAGGGTCGTTTAACGATCACTTCATTTTTTTGCGTGGGCCGAATCATACCAAACGCGTTTCGCGCCACAGATTCGACATGGCTATGTTCCGACAGGGAGTTTTCCTCCAACAGTTGGTTTCGCCATTCCACTTCTAAGGTTTCACGCTGGTCGAGCAACGCATCTTGTTTAGCAATCAAGTTGCGGGTGGATTGTGTCATCAATACCACCGCAATTGCCGACACCAGCACAGCGCCGAGCAGCAACAAAGGCACCTTGCCTACTGCCAGTAGGTCGTGGCGAATTTGTTTAGCGAGGCTCGGGCGTCTTTCCATGATTTATCCAAGCTTTTCTGCTACACGCAGCACCGAACTGCGTGCACGGGCATTGTGTTCAATTTCTTGTGACGATGGTTTGATCGCTTTACCGATGGGTTTCATCGCCGCCGAACCAAGTTCAGCAATCTGCGCCTCAGTCAGAGGCACCCCTTTCGGCACCTCCGGCCCTTTGCTTTGTTTGCGAATAAAGCGTTTCACCATGCGATCTTCGAGTGAGTGGAAACTGATCACCGATAAGCGTCCTTGAGGCGCTAACACCGCCAATGCGCCTTGCAGAGCCAGTTCTATCTCATCGAGCTCACTGTTGATATAAATGCGGATCGCCTGAAAGCTGCGAGTCGCGGGGTGCTTTTTCTTCTCTTTAAACGGCACCGTATTATCGATCAACTTGGCCAGTTGACTGGTGGTTTCAAGCGGCGGGGTCTCTTCATCTTCACGGTATTTGACGATCGCATGGGCAATCCGCTTGGCAAAGCGTTCTTCACCAAAGACTTTTAGCACCCAAGCAATGTCATCGGCGCTTGCAGTTTCCAACCACTGCGCAGCAGACTGGCCAGCAGTCGGGTCCATACGCATATCGAGCGGCCCATCGCGCAAAAAGCTAAAGCCACGGGTCGGATCATCCAACTGTGGCGACGACACGCCCAAATCGAGCAACACACCATCGACTTTTCCTGCCAATCCTAAATCGGTGAGGTAGGTTTCAATGCCCGAAAATGGCCCATGAATAATTTGAAAACGCGGATCCTTGATGGTGCCCGCTTCTTCGATGGCACGAGGATCGCGATCAATCGCATACAAGCGCCCGTTCTCGCCCAACTGAGACAAAATATGTCGCGAGTGGCCGCCACGGCCAAAGGTGCCGTCGACATAAATGCCGTCAGGTTTAATGGCAAGGCCGTCCACAGACTCATTTAAAAGGACGGATACATGGGTATATTGTTCTGACATAAATTCGCTTCATTAATTACAGTGACAGATCTGCTAATCGTTCACTGATGAGGTGGTTTGACTCCGCCTGTGTATCCATATCCTGACGAATTTGCTGCTGCCAGGTTTGCTCATCCCAAATTTCAAATTTGTTGAGCTGGCCGACCAACATCGCTTTGCCATCCAGTCCGGCATATTGGCGCAACGTGGACCCAAGCAGCAGTCGCCCTTGTCCGTCCATTTCGCAATCAAATGCGTGCCCAAGCAACAAACGCTGGAGACGCCGCTCTGCAGGCTGAAAGCTGGATAATTTTGAGAGCTTGTCTTCAATCACTTCCCATTCAGGGACCGGATATAAGGCCAAGCAAGGGAGTTGGTGATCAATGGTGCACACAAAGCGGCCTTCGCAATGCGCGACTAACGCATCACGATAACGGGTCGGCAAGGCAAGCCGTCCTTTTTTATCGACCGAAATGGCGCTGACGCCTCGTAACATGGCGTTATTTTCCCTTTTTCACCAAAATTATCCACTTTACACCACATTTTCCCACCCAGAAGTGTACGTAGCAGGTAAAAAGAAAGTCAAGCGAGTCACGAAAGTGATTACGATCACACATTATGAAATAAAAGAGGCAATTCAGCTGGTTAGTCTGTGTTCACCTATCGACTATTGATAGCAATATAACTAAATCATCTGACCAATCGCTGAAAACAAGAAGGCGAGCCCAAAAAGGCTCGCCTATAAATGCGGTTGAGTTGGCCTGTAAGCCGGGTTCTGTACCGTAAAAACGGCGGTAACCATTCGTCTAGGCCTGCAATCGCTCACAGGCTCCAGCAACCTACCCGTCCCCAAACGCGGGCCGCGCCAATAGGGACCTATTTGGTCTTGCTCCGGGTGGAGTTTACCGTGCCACGAACTGTTGCCAGACGCGCGGTGCGCTCTTACCGCACCCTTTCACCCTTACCTGTGCTCCGAAGAGCCATCGGCGGTCTACTCTCTGCTGCACTGGTCGTAGGCTCACGCCCCCCAGGCGTTACCTGGCACCCTGCCCTGAGGAGCCCGGACTTTCCTCCCCTTTATCAGTCTCCCAAAGGACATCAATAAAGCAGCGGTTACCCGGCCAACTCGAGCGGGGGAGTATATAGAAGATTGTTAGCGCAAGCCAGCCAAAATCACGCCCAGTTACAGATTCTCCAAGCCCCACTTATAGAGTGCGTTCTTTTTAACCGAATACAGTTCCGCGACTAACGCCGCCGCTTTTTTAAGAGGTAGCTCAGCGGCAAGTAACCCTAATGCGCGACAGGCGGACTGTGGCAACGCATTTTTATCCGCACGGTGGCCAGCCACTAGCAACACCATCTCGCCTTTTAAGCGGTTGGGGTCTTCATTCAACCATTCAATTAATGTCCCCAAGGGCGCGCCGTGAATGGTTTCAAAGGTTTTGGTGAGCTCGCGCGCCAGTACCACGCGACGTTCTGGCCCAAGCACTGCCAGCATATCGGCCAAACTATCGCGGATACGGTGCGGCGACTCATAAAAAATCAAGGTGCGCGGGTCATCGGCTAAATCACGGAACGTGTCTTGACGGGCTTTCGTTTTCGGCGGCAGGAACCCTTCAAAACTAAAGCGGTCTGAAGGCAAGCCTGATGCACTCAATGCAGTCACCACCGCACACGCGCCCGGCAGCGGCACCACTCGGATCCCCGCGTCGCGGCATTGCGTCACAAGGTGATAGCCTGGGTCACTGATCAGCGGCGTGCCCGCATCGGAGACCAGAGCTATCGACTGACCTTGCTGTAAGCGATTAATCAGCGCAGCCGCTTTTTGCTGCTCATTATGTTCGTGCAGGGCAAACGTTTTGGTGCTAATCGAGAAATGCGACAATAATCGAGCCGTGTGCCGCGTATCTTCGGCGGCAATCAGGTCAACATTGGCTAACACCTCTAACGCACGTTGCGTGATGTCAGCCAAATTGCCGATTGGCGTCGGTACAATATATAGCGTGGGAAGTGCCCGCTCGGATAGATTTGCATCAGTCATTTGTTTAACAACCCTTCGGCGATTAAGATAGGGGCAACGTTGTCACGGTTGAAACATGTTCATGCTTAAACTTACCCAGAAGCGTCAAAGTGTAACACGACTTGTCACGCCTGTAGCCTTGGCGTTGGCACTGGCGGCCTGTAGCGCGCCAACCACAGGACCCACAGCTCGCCATGCGATCAGTCAACCGGCGAAGGAGAACTCAACCTTCTACCTGCTGCAAGCGGAAACCAGTGAAGGCAACCAGCAAAATGACTGGTTTTTACTGGCAATCAAGGCGCTCATTAACGAGCAACAGTTCAACCAAGCAGACGTTTTACTCCAACGCTTGGAACGACGTCCTCTTACCACCGATCAACAGATCGAGTGGACGCTGACACGGGCACGCTTTCTAGCGGAAACCGGCAAGCTCCCTCAAGCTGACGAAGCACTCACCCTCAACCCAAGTTGGCAGTTGAGTGCCGAGCAGCGCGCGCGTTTTTATCGTCAAAAAGCCACCATTGCGCGTCAGCAAAGCAATGCCTTCGCCGCGGTGACCAACCAACGCTTGGCCGCTGGCTATTTGGAAGGCAACGAGGCTCGCCAAGCGTGGAATACTTTGTGGCAAGATTTGCAGCAATTAAACCAGCGCGAAGTGAAACGGATTGAAAGCGGCGATGATGACATTCTCGCCGGTTGGGTTCGCTTGCTAGACATTGCACGGCGCTACAGCCGCGATCCAGCTCAAATGCAAACCGCGCTAAATGATTACTTGAGCCAGCACCCCGCGCATCCGGCCAATCGGTACTTGCCTGACAACTTGGCAGATATTCAGTCGCTTACCATCACCCAACCAACACGTGTCGGTGTGATGCTGCCACTGAGTGACAAGTTTGCCGAACAAGGGGATGCCATTCGCGACGGCTTTGTTGAAGCCATGCTCGATGACAAGAGTGAGCAAAAGCCGACGGTGTTTTTCTACGACACCAATGCGCTCGATATGCAGGCCCTTGAACAGCGCGTGCAAGACGATCGTCTCGACTTTGTGGTTGGCCCGCTCCAAAAACACATGGTCGCCGCAGTCAGTGAGGCAATCGCCGGTCAAGTGCCTTTGTTGGCATTGAACCAGCCCAACGATGATAGTTTCACTCCCGGTGTGTGTTATTTCACCCTTTCTCCCGAGCAAGAAGCAGCACAAGCCGCCGATCACCTTTATAACCAAGGCTATCAATTCCCGATGGTGCTGTATCCTGACTCCACCTTTGGGCGTCGAATGAGCGAAGCGTTTTCCACCCGCTGGCAGGCTTTGACGGACACCCAACCGGAGCAAGCCGCCTTTGGTGATCGCAGTGGCATGCAAGCCCGCATTCAATCCATTTTCGGATTAGACGGGAGTCAGCGCCGTATTCAGCAAATGAAACAGCTGACCGATCTGCCTTTGTTATCGCAGCCAAGAAGTCGTCGCGATATCGATGCGGTTTACATGGTAGCCGGTGCCGCCGATCTGACCTTGTTGAAACCTTTCATCGAAGTGGCGATTAATCCTGATGTGGTTCCGCCTAAACTGTATGCCAGCTCACGCAGCAACAACCGCGCCGATGGCATGGGACAACTGGGCGAGTTACAAGGCATTGAGTTTAGCGATGTCCCTCTTCTGATCAGCCCAGACAGCGAAGCACACCAGCAACATGCGCGTCGCCACCCAGCACAAAGTAATAATACCGCGCGCTTACATGCGCTGGGGGTCGATGCTTACGCCCTGCTAACCGGCCTGCCCCAAATGCAAGCGCTGCCCGGTTATCAGGTTAATGGTCAAACCGGACAACTGTCGCTCGGTGACAACTGCGTCATTAACCGTAAAATGCAGTGGGCACGCTTTGGCAAAACCGACATCGAGCCGGTTGCCCCGACAGATAACGGAGCAAGCCAGTAATGCAAGGTCAGCCAACTAAGGAGACGGGACAAGCTTACGAGCAACATGCTTGCCAATACCTGCTCCAACAGGGGCTGACCTTACTGGATAAAAACGCCCATAGCCGCCGCGGCGAGCTGGATTTAATCATGCAAGAGGGCAAGTGCCTAGTCTTCGTCGAAGTCCGATTCCGACGGGGGAAAGGTTTTGGCGGCGCTGCCGCAAGCATCACCGCCACCAAACGCCGCCGCTTGTACCTTGCTGCCGAACGTTGGATGCAACGTCACGGCTTTCACAGTCACCACACCGAGTTTCGCTTTGACGCTGTGACCTTTGATGGCCACGTTGAAGCAATCAACTGGATAAAAAACATCGTTGAAGGGTAAGTAATGCTAGAAAGCATCAAAGAAAGCTTTACCGAGAGTATTCAAACACAAATCGCGGCCGCAGAAGCGATCCCAGAGCATCTGTCACAAGCGGCACAAGTGATGGTGCAAAGCCTGCTGAATGGCAATAAAATTCTTTGCTGTGGCAATGGCGGCTCTGCAGCTAATGCGCAACATTTCGCCTCCTGTTTGCTAAACCGCTTCGAAACCGAGCGTCCTAGCTTGCCGGCGTTAGCGCTGACCGCAGACACCACCACGTTAACGGCGGTGGCGAACGATTACAGCCACGATGAAGTGTTTTCCAAGCAAGTACGCGCGCTCGGCCAAGCCGGGGATGTGCTCCTCGCCATCTCAACGAGCGGAAACAGCAAAGACATCATTAAATCAATGGAAGCCGCGGTGACGCGCGATATGACCATCATTGCCATGACAGGCAAAGACGGCGGCGAAATGGCAGGCTTGCTTGGCCAACGAGATGTCGAAATTCGTATTCCCTCACAGCGTACAGCGCGTATTCAAGAAGGTCACCTACTTGCCGTGCACTGCCTGTGTGACTTAATTGATCAGGTGCTTTTCCCTTCTCACGGAGAATAAACATGCGTGTGTTATTGACCGTTTTACTCGCCTTTACCTTACAGGCTTGTTCCGCCGTTTACTCTTCTGACCCGCGCACCACTGGCGAAGAATGGCAAGATACACAAATCGGTCTCAATACCGCTGGCATTGTCAATAAACCACCGTTTAGAAATAAGATCCGCGCGAAAGCCGCGGCTTTTCAAGGTCAGGTTCTCTTGGTGGGGCAAAGTGCCGATCCGGCATTGACCGAGGAGTTTGTTGCCCGCATTCGTGCGCTCGACAATGTGGATGTGGTCTACAACCAAATTCGCCAAGCGCCGATGCTGGGCTTGGCTGATATTAGTACCGACAGCTGGCTCACGACCCGCGTTAAAGCTGCGCTTGTTGCCGATGACACCCTGCGCAGCGTGAACATCAAAGTGGTGACCGAGGCACGAGAAGTCTTTCTTCTCGGTGCCGTGACCCAAGCACAAGCGGATAAAGCCGCCGATATCGCCCGCAATATTCGCGGCGTCAATCAGGTGATTAAAGCGTTTCAGTACACGGACCAGCGCTAGCACGCATCCGCGCTCTTATCCAAGTAAAAGGCCAAAGAAACCATACCTTGGCCTTTTTTGTCTTCGTCATGTATCGATGCGGTGGCTACAATTTGCGTCTCAGGAGTAGCAAGGTGACGGCCAAGAAAATCAAACTCGGCGTCACAGCCCCTAACGCTGGCGGCAGCTTATACACCAAACTCATCGGCCCAAACACTTCGTTAGCAATATAAAAACCGAACCCGAAAATCACCCCAGACAGTACCCGAGCGCCCATGGTGACACTACGAAGCGGACCAAACACGAAGCTCAGTGCCAACAGCATCATCACCGCTATCGACAGTGGCTGCACCGCTTTTCGCCACAACGCGAGCTCATAGCGCGACGCATCCTGCTGCGAGGCTTTCAGATAGGTGACATAGCTATACAAGCCAGATAGCGGCAGCTCTTCCGGTTTTACCGTCACCACCGCCAATTTATCGGGGGTGAGCGTGGTTTTCCACACCAGTTGGTCTTGCTTCACATTGGTAAAGGCGGTGTGATTTTGCATGCGCGTAATGGTGACATCTTTGAGCATCCAACTGTCTTTATCGAGGTAGTCGGCACGTTCGGCAAACACCACATTGGTCATCACTTGGTTGTCATCAAACTTCCAGATGCTTACGCCATTGAGGTTGTCTTGCTCGTCGGCCCGAGCAATATAAATAAAATCATTACCATCTTTGGCCCATACCCCGCGTCGTACCGACATGACATTCCCGCCGGATTTAGCAATCGAACGCAGCTCACGGGCGGCTTTTTGCGCATCAGGCGCGCCCCATTCACCGAGCACCATGACAATCAGCATCAAGGGGATCGCGGTTTTCAGCACCGACATACCGATTTGCAGTTTCGACACGCCTGCCGCCTGCATTACCACCAGCTCGGAGCTGGATGCTAGCATCCCAAGTCCAATCAGAGCGCCGAGCAATACTGCCATGGGGAAAAACATTTCAATGTCACGCGGCATGCTCAGCAGCACGTAGAAAATTGCTTTGCCCATGGTGTAAGCGCCATCCCCGACCGAACGCAGCTGTTCGACGAACTTGATGATGGCGGATAACCCAACCAGTGTGGCCAAACACAGGGATGAGGTGCCGATCAGGGTGCGGCCGATATACCAATCTAGGATGCGAAACATCAGGCGGCTCCTTTCAAACTGGCTTTGAGTTTACGCATAGGTAATGAGTCCCAACTGGCTAAAATAACCGCGAGTAACAAGGCCGCGACGTTAACACTCCACAAACCAATTTGTGCGGGTAAATCACCATCTTCGACCGCGGATTTTGCTGCGCTGATAGACAAGAAATAGGCCAGATAAATCAATATCGCCGGGAAGAGCTTGGCAAAGCGTCCTTGGCGAGGGTTCACCGATGACAGCGGGACCACAATCATGGTCATCAGCGGGATACACAGGACCAGCGAGATCCGCCACTGCAGCTCGGCACGCGCTTTTAAGCTGCTTTCCCCAAATAGCTGCAAAGTCGGCACCGCGTCCCAATCTCGGCTTTTTTCACGCACTTCACGCTGGCCAATCAATACCTGATAGTTTTTATAGGTGGTCACCCCATATTCAAGGCGACTAGGGATCCCTTCGGTGCGGGTGCCATCGACTAAATCGAGCACCTGACGCCCATCTGGCAACTCCGAGATATAGCCTTTATCCGACACCACCACGTTGGGCAGCAGCGACTCGCGGGGCACAGGTTGGGCGACAAAAATACGGTTCAAGGTCTTGCCGTCATTTTCGATGTTGTCGACAAAAATCACTGCTTGTCCAGACGGTGCACTCTGGAACTGGCCTTGTACTAAGAGCTCCAGTCCCGACTCTGCCTCCAGTTGCTCCATCACCTTCAGCTCTTGGTTATTGGCCCAAGGTGTTAGCCATAGCGCATTAAAGGCGGCCACGGAACCTGTGATCAGTGCCAAATACAATGCAGCGCGGATCAAAAATTCGTTACCAATTCCGGTGGCATTCATCACCGTGATTTCACTTTCCGCGTACAAGCGACCAAAGGTGATCAATATCCCAATGTACAAACTTAGCGGCAACATCAACATGGCCATGGATGGCATGTAGAGTCCCACCAAGGTGATAATTTGATCACTTGGAATCGACCCTTCTGTCGCATTGGCAAGAACACGGATAAACTTTTGGCTAAAAAAGACCAGAAATAACACAAATAAAACTGCAACTTGTGTCTTAACCGTCTCCCGGATCAAATATCGAACAATTATCAAAGCGAAGGCACCTATGGAAAACTTGTTTTTTTACTCGAATAACTATAGTTTCTGGTTTAATTAGTTGTTTTCTAATCTTTCGGCCATTTGTTGACCGCCGGCTGATCCGGGCGCAATAGAGCGTTCAACAACATAGAGGCGGCATTATCCAACATTTGGTCTCAATTGTCTTTAGGATCTAGGAGTACAAATGGAGTTCAGTGTAAAGAGCGGTAGCCCCGAAAAGCAACGCAGTGCCTGTATTGTCGTGGGCGTATTTGAACCTCGCCGCCTGTCACCCGTCGCCGAGCAACTCGACAAAATCAGTGACGGCTATATCAGTGCCCTACTGCGCCGCGGTGACTTGGAAGGCAAGCCAGGCCAAGTGCTCCTGCTACACCATGTCCCGAACGTCCTGTCTGAGCGTGTCCTGCTGGTCGGCTGCGGTAAAGAGCGCGAACTTGGCGAGCGCCAATACAAAGAGATTATCAAAAAAACCATCAACACCCTTAATGAAACCGGGTCGATGGAAGCGGTGTGCTTCTTAACCGAGCTGCACGTGAAAGGCCGCGACACCTACTGGAAAGTCCGTCAAGCCGTTGAAAGCACCAAAGACACCCTCTACACCTTCAACCAATTCAAGAGCGTGAAGCCAGAAATCCGTCGCCCGCTACGCAAGTTGGTGTTCAATGTGCCAACCCGTCGTGAATTGAATTTGGGTGAACGTGCGATTGCGCATGGCTTAGCCGTTTCTTCAGGTGTCAACGCGTGTAAAGATTTGGGCAATATGCCACCCAACGTGGCAAACCCGGCTTACCTCGCCTCGCAAGCCCGTCGTTTAGCCGACGACTTTGATACCGTCACCACGCGCATCATCGGCGAGCAAGAAATGGAAAAGCTCGGCATGCATACCTACCTTGCCGTTGGCCGAGGCTCGAAAAACGAGTCGATGATGTCAATCATGGAATACAAAGGCCATCCCGACCCAGATGCCAAACCGATTGTGTTGGTCGGTAAAGGACTGACCTTCGATTCAGGCGGCATTTCCATTAAGCCCGGTGCGGGCATGGACGAAATGAAGTACGACATGGGCGGTGCCGCGTCTGTCTTTGGGGTGATGCGTGCCCTTGCCGAGCTCAACTTACCGCTTAACGTCGTCGGTGTGCTCGCCGGCTGTGAAAACATGCCAGATGGCCAAGCCTATCGTCCCGGCGATATTCTCACCACTATGTCAGGCCAAACGGTGGAAGTGCTCAACACCGATGCCGAAGGCCGTTTAGTCTTGTGTGACGCCCTGACTTATGTTGAACGCTATGAGCCAGACTGTGTGATTGATGTGGCCACCTTAACCGGCGCCTGCATCATGGCTCTTAGCCATCACATCAGTGCTTTGATTGCCAACCAGAACCCGCTGGCGCATGAAATCATCAATGCTTCTGAGCAAGCAGGTGATCGCGCTTGGCGTCTGCCGATGACTGACGAGTTCCAAGAGCAGCTCGACAGCCCCTTTGCCGATATGGCCAACATTGGTGGCAAAGGTGGTGGCACCATCACTGCGGGCTGTTTCTTGTCGCGCTTTGCCAAGAAATACAACTGGGCACACCTAGATATTGCCGGTACCGCATGGAAAAGCGGCGGCAAGGAAAAAGGCTCAACCGGCCGCCCGGTGCCTTTGCTGGTGCAGTTCTTATTGAATCGCTCTGGCCTCGAAGTGGTCGAGTAATTGCCAAGGAGGCCAAACGGCCTCCTTTTTTTGTCTGAACTTTAATCGACACTGGTGTCAGCGCGCACAATCCGCTATGTTGGTTGTCCCGCGCTTGACCGGACACCACACTTTTGGGACGGAGGCCGTTTCTCAACTTTAGGAGCGTATATGTCCACCGCCACCTTTTATTTGTTGGCGCCACCCGACGGCGCGTCATCTGACGATGGATTGACGCCCAAACAACAAGCGCGCGAACAACAAACGTTAATAGACACCGCGATTCATTTGGCCTTCTATTACTATCAACAGGGACAACGTATTTATCTCGCCGCCCGCGACCAGCAACAGGCCCATCAACTGGATGATGCCTTATGGCAGCGCGACGCCGATACGTTTGTTCCCCATAATTTGGTAGGAGAAGGACCACGAGGTGGTGCACCCGTAGAAATCGGTTGGCCCGGTGTACGTCACTCCGGGCACCGCAGCGTGCTAATCAATTTGGCGACAGAGGCATCAAATTTTGCGCCTTCGTTTGCACAAGTGGTAGACTTCGTCCCTTGCGATGAGACGCTCAAACAGCACGCGCGTCACCGATATAAAGCATACCGACTGGCAGGCCTGCAACTTCAAACCCTTGCCATCGACCAATCGCCCAAACCTTGACGATCTTTCAAGAGCGCTATGGAAAAGACATATAACCCACAATCAATTGAAAAAGCGCTGTACCAGCGCTGGGAAGAGGCGGGCTATTTCCGACCTCATGGTGATACCAGCAAAGATGCCTATAGCATCATGATCCCGCCGCCAAACGTCACTGGCAGCTTGCATATGGGTCACGCGTTCCAAGATACCATTATGGATACCTTGATCCGTGCCGAGCGTATGAAAGGCAAAAACACCTTGTGGCAAGTGGGTACCGACCATGCCGGTATCGCAACACAAATGGTGGTGGAACGTAAGATCGCGGCCGAAGAAGGCAAGACCAAGCACGACTACGGACGTGACGCGTTTGTCGACAAGATCTGGCAATGGAAAGGCGAATCAGGCGGCACGATCACGCAACAGTTGCGTCGTCTCGGTGCCTCTGTCGATTGGGATCGCGAGCGCTTCACCATGGATGAAGGCTTTTCCAATGCCGTTAAAGAAGTCTTTGTTCGCCTTTACCAAGAAGATCTTATCTATCGTGGTAAGCGTTTGGTGAACTGGGATCCGAAATTGCACACCGCGATTTCCGATCTCGAAGTGGAAAACAAAGACAAGAAAGGCCACATGTGGCATTTCCGTTATCCACTTGCCGATGGCGCGACAACAGCCGAAGGCAAAGACTACATTGTGGTTGCCACCACCCGTCCGGAGACTATGCTGGGCGATACCGGTGTTGCGGTTAACCCAGAAGACCCGCGCTACAAAGACCTGATTGGTCAGCACGTGTTACTGCCAGTGGTGAATCGTCGTATCCCTATCGTGGGCGATGAGCACGCTGACATGGAAAAAGGCACCGGCTGTGTAAAAATCACTCCCGCGCACGACTTCAACGACTATGAAGTGGGCCAGCGCCACCAGCTGCCAATGATCAACATTCTCACGCTGAACGCCGATATCCGCGACAGTGCTGAAGTGTTTGATCACAAAGGTCAGCCAAGCAATGCTTACCCAACCGATATTCCAGCCAACTACCAAGGTTTGGAGCGTTTTGCCGCGCGTAAAGCGATCGTGGCCGAATTTGACGCACTGGGTTTATTGGAAGAAATCAAAGATCACGATCTCACTGTCCCATACGGCGATCGTGGCGGCGTCGTCATTGAGCCAATGCTTACCGACCAGTGGTACGTACGTACTGCACCACTGGCAGAGCCTGCCGTAAAAGCGGTAGAAGATGGCGACATTCAATTCGTACCTAAGCAATACGAGAATATGTACTTTGCGTGGATGCGTGACGTACAAGACTGGTGTATTTCTCGTCAGCTTTGGTGGGGTCACCGCATTCCTGCCTGGTACGACGACCAAGGCAATGTCTATGTTGGCCGTGACGAAGACGAAGTCCGTCGTGAAAACCAACTGGCAGACGACGTAACGCTGCGCCAAGACGATGACGTACTAGATACTTGGTTCTCATCGGCACTTTGGACGTTCGGTACCCTAGGCTGGCCAGAGAACACCGATGCGCTGAAAACCTTCCACCCGACCGACGTGTTGGTATCAGGCTTTGACATCATCTTCTTCTGGGTGGCGCGCATGATCATGATGACCATGCACTTCATCAAAGATGAAAATGGTAAGCCACAAGTGCCCTTTAAGACGGTCTATATGACCGGCCTTATCCGCGACGAAAGCGGCGCCAAGATGTCAAAATCTAAGGGTAACGTCCTTGACCCTCTCGACATGATTGACGGCATTGGCATCGATGAGTTGGTAGCGAAGCGCACCGGCAACATGATGCAACCAAAGCTGGCTGAAAAAATTGAGAAAGCGACCCGTAAAACGTTTGAAAACGGCATCGAAGCCCACGGCACCGATGCACTGCGTTTTACCCTCGCAGCGCTGGCCTCTACCGGTCGTGACATCAACTGGGACATGAAGCGCCTTGAAGGTTACCGCAACTTCTGTAACAAACTTTGGAACGCCAGCCGCTATGTGCTGATGAATACCGAAGATCAAGATTGCGGCATGAACGGCGGCGAGATGCAATTCTCACTGGCTGATCAGTGGATTGAATCTCAGTTCCAGCAAGCGGCGAAAGACTTCAATACTCACCTCGACAACTATCGTCTCGATATGGCTGCCGGTGTGTTGTATGAGTTTATTTGGCACCAATTCTGTGACTGGTACTTGGAACTTACCAAGCCTGTCCTGTGGAAAGGCGACGAAGCACAACAACGTGCCACCCGCTATACCCTGATCACGGTATTGGAAAAAACCTTGCGTCTGGCGCATCCGGTGATCCCTTACATCACCGAAGCGATTTGGCAAAGTGTCAAACCGCTGGTTGACGGTGTGGAAGGCGATACCATTATGCAGCAGCCACTGCCGCAATTTGATGCTAGCCGCGTGAACACCCAAGCGTCAGAAGACATTGAGTGGGTGAAGCAGTTTATCGTTAGCATCCGTAACCTACGTGCTGAGTACGATATTGCGCCAAGCCAGCCGCTTGAGGTGATGCTGAAAGCCGCTGATGAACGCGATGCCGCTCGTGCGAACACCAACAGCGCGACCTTACACGCTCTTGCCAAACTAGGCAGCTTCAAGGTACTGGATGGTAGTGAATCTCTCCCAGCCTGTGCTTCTGCCTTGGTTGGTGGCTCAGAAATCTTGATCCCGATGGCGGGTCTGATTGACAAAGATGCCGAACTGGCGCGCTTGGATAAAGAAATCGCCAAAGTAGAAGGCGAGATCAAACGCATCGAAGGGAAGCTCGGCAACGAAAGTTTTGTCTCCAAAGCTCCTGAAGCAGTGGTCGCCAAAGAGCGCGAAAAACTCGACAACTATCGTGTCAGCCTCACCAAACTGGGTGAGCAAAAAACCACGATTGCAGCGCTTTAAATCGAGCGTTGACGTCGGACGTTTTAAATCGATAGACCTTCGTGATAAACCACGCCATCTGGCGTGGTTTTTTTATTCTCTCCCATCCGTCACTCAGCACGCCGCAGCAAAAATCCACCACACTTGATAGCTCCGCCCTATCTAAAAGATAGTGAGAACCGTTTTTATTTATCGACATAAACACGACATACTGTCAGTGTTGATAAAACGCGTGTTGCCGCGAAGGAGCTACACCATGAAAAAGACATTAAGCTTTGCCGCTATCCACTTTTCTATCGCCTTTACCGTGGCCTATGTGCTGACGGGCGACATCATCATAGGTAGCTTGATTGCGATGACAGAGCCCACCGTCAATACCGGCGCGTTTTATCTTCATGAAAAACTCTGGCAACTGAGCCGCCGCGCACGTCCCGTGGTGAAAACCGCCAGCTTTGCGGTGGTGCACTTTAACGTTGCCTTCTTAGTGGGCTATGTGATCAGTGGCGATTGGTTAGTCGGTGGCGCACTGGCACTGGTTGAGCCAAGCATCAACACCCTTGCCTACTTCTTCCACGAAAAGGTATGGCAGCGTCGCCATTCGGTAAACTCCGCACCGCTTCATGTGGGGCATCATCATTAAATAAAAAGCCACGATATATCGTGGCTTTTAAAACAGGATGGATGGCCGACTTATTCGTTGTCGTCGCCGTCTTCGTCTTCACCCGACTCAAAGTACGTGCCCCAGCCGTCGTAATCGATATCGTGTTTTTCAGCAAGCGTCATTAGCTTTTCTACTTGCTCATCAATACGCTCGGCATTAAGTGCCGTTTCCATCACCGCATCAAAGCAGACGATGGTCCCGCCTTCTTCCAGCTCTAGCTCTTCGGCTTCCGCCACTTCAAAGCCCAGTTTAAATGCCTCAACAGCGGCATCTTCTAACTCAGCAAACGTGGCCGCCGATAGGTGATGCTCAATAGTGTAAAGCGCATCCGGATCGCTTCCATCCGCCAGAAGCTCCTCAATAATCATGCGAGTATCTTCTTGTTGCTCTTGAATCATTTCTGCCAGTGACATGCCGCGACTCCAAATAGTGAATGTGGGGCGCAATATGGCACGGTTTAGCAAAAAATGCCACGTTGATAAAAAGGCAAACTGACCAGAAAGTCGCCAAGTTGATGAATTTTCTGTGACCTTGCTAGTCCGCTGGGATTGTTAGTGAATTGTAACATTGACCTGCTTTCAGAAGGTTGTCATTATTCGACCATCCAAGGAGGACATGAGACACGCCCGTCCCTCGAGCAAGACCTGCACTCCCCGCACCACTGGTGACACACAATGACGTGTGTAAGGCGATGTAGTCTGTCTCATTGCCTGGCCCGTAGAAAGGAAAAAGAGGACCTACCATGAGTGAGTTTTACGTTGGATCAGAAGTTGGGCAACTGAAGCGGGTATTGCTTCACCGCCCTGAACGAGCGTTAAACCACCTGACGCCATCGAACTGCCATGAGCTGTTATTTGATGATGTTCTGGCGGTGGAACGAGCCGGAGAAGAGCATGATATGTTCGCCCGCACCTTAACCAACGAAGGGGTGCAGGTTTATTTGCTTCATGATTTGCTGGTTGAAACCCTCGCCGTGCCAGAAGCAAAACAATGGCTACTCGACACCCAACTCAACCAATATCGCCTCGGCTATCAGTTTGCTAACGACGTGCGCGCCTACATGGCCGATATCGATCACAATGCACTCGCCGACATTTTACTCGGCGGATTAAGCTACATTGACTTGCCCGTGCAATCATCCTCAATGATGCAAGCGATGCACGACAAAACCGATTTCGTGATTGAGCCGCTACCGAACCACTTATTTACCCGAGATACATCCTGCTGGGTATATGGCGGTGTCTCACTCAACCCAATGGCAAAATCCGCACGCCAACGTGAAACCAATCACCTGCGCGCCATCTATCGCTGGCATCCCGAATTTGCAGAAAGCCAGTTTATTAATTACCTCGGTGATGAAGTGCGTGATTACGACAACGCCATGATTGAAGGCGGCGATGTGTTAGTGATTGGCCGCGGCGCTGTCTTAATTGGTATGTCGGAACGCACCACGCCTCAAGGGGTTGAACAATTGGCGCGAAGCCTGCTGTTTAGTGGTCAAGCCAAAGAAGTGATTGCGGTACAACTGCCGAAAAGCCGCTCGTGTATGCACCTTGATACCGTAATGACCCATATGGATGTGCATACCTTCTCGGTCTACCCCACCGTGATGCGTCCTGATTTGCCATGCTGGCGCTTAACCCGCAAAGGGGAAGACAGCCTGAACGTGGAAGCGCAATCTTGCTACCTCACCGCGATTGAAAAAGCGCTGGATGTCGGCCCACTCAATATCATTACCACCGGTGGTGATAGCTACGCGGCCGAGCGTGAGCAATGGAACGACGCCAACAACGTGCTAACCGTACGCCCTGGCGTTGTTATTGGCTACGAAGGCAATACCTACACCAATGAAAAATATGATAAAGCGGGTATCAAGGTGTTATCTGTGCCCGGAGATCAGCTCGGACGAGGCCGAGGCGGCGCGCGCTGCATGAGCTGCCCGCTGGAACGCGACGGTATCTAACTGCCTGTTAGCCGCTGCCTTGCCAGCGGCTTTTAAATTGTTTAATTACAAAGAGTTAAACTGAAAAAAATAAATATTGCACAGACTTTAAACTCACTATATACTCCCGCCGCTTTTTGACACGGATCACATAACAATCAGTCACAACAACCCTATGGATGGGACCCCAACCTAACCATTGAGAAAAGAAGCTATCCATGAAAATGAAGTACTTATCGCTTGCACTGTTCAGTCTCTTTATTGCACCAGCAACATGGGCTGATATGACTAAAACTCAGCAAGAGCAAGTCATTCAAGCGCTCAAAACCATGCCACAAAAAGCAACAACGCCCTCCCCGCTTTCAATAAACGATGATGACTATCACTTCACATCAACATGGCATTGGGATATTGAAAGCAGCCTCTATGTAGGCGGTGAGCTTGGCTATATTCGCTTTGGTAGCGACACCAGTAGCGATACAGCCAAACAACGTGCAAACGATATTGATGATGGCGGTATGGCAACGTTGAAAGTCGGCAGCTATTTTGGCCAAAACCTGCGGGTGTACGGTTACTTACAACGTAATATTGAAACCGAAGTCTCGTATAGCCTGTCTTTAAATAACGAAAATTTAAGCGCAGAGTTAAGTAGAGAAGGTTACCAGTACGGTGTGGGCGCTGACTACCTGTACCACTTTATGCCAAAAAACTATCTCAGTATTGGGGCACGAATTGGTCACTACGACAACGAGATTCAATACTCTGCTAGCGCTATGGGCGAAACACTAAAAGGGCGAACAAAGACCGATGGACTCGCAACCGGTATCAGCGCCGGTATTGGTCACGAATTTACCGATCATTTCAGTCTTGAGCTTGGCTACCGCTACGAAAAACTCGAAAAAGACGACAATGTCTTGCTAGGCCAACGCATTACCTTTGAAGACACCCATCAAGCCTTTTTGGGCTTGAATTACACCTTCTAAGATTTTGTCTGACGTCACGGTGGCCGATTGTCTCGGTCACCGCTTACAGTTTTACCGTCTGCCGTCATGTTTACGTTCAGCGTGCCTTCTCATTTCTGACTTTTATTTTTTACCAGATTTATCACCTAATAATTATCAAATCACTCAATAATTCAGCGCGTTATTCTCAACGTTTCGATGTTGATGTTTAAACAAAACCCCTACTTTTATCATTTCTTTTTTGTATTGAGTGTTTACTCTACTGCCAAAAATTACTAATTTCGCATTAGAGTTTCATGTTTTTTGTGAACTATGTTCACAGCCCTTTTTATTAGAGATAGCGTGTTTGAAGACAAGCATCGCAAGATACAAAACGTTAGCCTCGCTAACGTCAGTTGGAACACAACAAAAAGGAAATGCGATGAATAAAAAAACACTGATTTCGCTGCTATTTGCCGGTCTTACTCAAGTTTTCACTCCTGCTTTTGCCGGCAGTGCAGACAACACCGTGGTAGAGATCAAGCGCGACACCGCCAAACAACTGAGCCACCAGTACGAGCTGATTGCGCCGACCTTGCACCGTAGCATTAACAGCTACAGCTTAAGCGCGTCACTCTCATCACTCACCGAGCCCCAAACGCGTAGCGCGCGCAGTAAACGCAGCATTGACTCGCAGCTATACAGCGCCGACCGTGCATTGCGTGAAGCGCAAGGCGTCGAAGAAGTGGCCGACCAACTGCTCGAAGTTCGCTTGGCCGACCCAAGCATGCTCGCACGCTGGCAAGCGGGTCAATCTCCGCTGTTCGCCTTTGAACCTGCTGGCGATGAGCAAACATGGACGCAAATCGAAGCATTTGACATTGAAGGCAATACCCATTGGCTCGACGTCTACCAAATGCCAGACCGTCCTGTCTTAGTAGTCGACACCAATGGCAAAGCCTCACTGAAAGCTGGCCTAGAAGTGATGCGCCGCACCCTCGCAGAGCAAAACCCTGCACCGCGTGTCCGTCGCAGCGCCCCAATGATGGCAGCAGAGCCACAACCCATTCACACCACAGTGCTGAAAACGATTCGCCTTGAAGATGACAAAGAACCTTGGATCTCTGGTGCGGCGGAAGTGTATGCCATTGTGACCGGTGTGAACCCAAGCCGTGACGAGCCGACGCTCGATATTGTGGATATGCCTTATTTGGATTACGACAAAACCACCTATCATCCTAATCAGGTAATGATCCACTGGGAGCGTTATCGTTGGGGCGCCGCGGACGTTATCTTGATGGAACAAGACGACGGCACCAACTACAAAGAGCTGGCGCTTAAACTCAACGAAATTGCTAGCGATATCATTGCAGCAATCCCCGATCTTGAAGTGCAAGCTTACGGCGTGATCACCAAAATCACCGGTAAGATCATCGAAGCCATCCCCGACGGCTGGCTCACCAACGATGATGACTTTGTGGACGTGTACTACACCCTCCTCAAAGACCGCACCTACCAAGATCACATCGGTGCTGGCGGCAACGCCACCGCTACGTGGGAACCTTTGGTTATCGAGCCAACTAAATAATCCAGGCTTGGTTTCATTGAGCTAGATAGACAAAACGCAGCCTCAGGGCTGCGTTTTTCGTCGTAACAACAAGCATGGTAGTTGATCGTACTGTAACCCTCCCCAAAAAACTGGTCATTAGCAACTAGAGTTTTTCCGTTTACACTGAAACAAACGGAGAACGCATGATGAAAAAATCACGCTACACAGAAACACAAATCGTAAAGATCTTGAAGGAAGTCGAAGCAGGCCGAAAGGTCAACGAAGTCTGTCGCGAATATGGCATCTCTGATGCAACATACTACAACTGGAAGTCCAAGTATGGTGGGATGGAAGCGTCAGATGTTAAACGGCTTAAAGAGCTTGAGGATGAGAATCGGAGGCTCAAGCAAATGTTTGCCGACCTAAGCCTTGAGCACCGTATCGTTAAAGATATTCTGGAAAAAAAGCTGTAGGGCCAGCGGTTAAGCGCGAGCTTGTCGATTACGCTCGCAAACACTATCAGGTCAGTTTGCGAATGGCCTGCCGCGTAGTTGGCATTAGCGACTCAGTCTATCGTTACCGACCAGATCCACATCGGGATGATGAGGTTATCGCGACGTTGCAGGACGCAGCAGAGCGTTATCCTGCCTACGGTTTTGGCAAATTATTTAAAGTACTTAGGCGCTGGGGACACCGATGGAATCATAAACGAGTCCATCGAGTGTACTGTTCGCTCAAGCTAAACCTACGGCGCAAGGGGAAAAAGCGCCTACCAAAACGAAATCCAGCACCACTGGCAAGTCCAGAGTCGATCAACAGTTGCTGGTCTATCGATTTCATGAGTGACTCTTTGCTCTGCGGCAGGCGCTTTCGTACGTTCAATGTCGTGGACGATTTCAACCGTGAGGTGCTAGCGATTGAAGTAGATCTCAATCTGCCAGCACCACGCATTATAAGGGTGCTAGAACGCATTATTGCTTGGCGAGGGTACCCCAGTAAGCTGCGCATGGATAATGGCCCTGAATTCATCTCGACCACGCTGGCTGAGTGGGCGGAAGAGAACGCAGTTGAGTTGGAATTTATTCGCCCAGGCAAACCAACGGAGAACTCCTATATAGAGCGATTTAACCGAACTTATCGGACAGAAATACTCAACATGTACGTATTCAAAACCTTGAGTGAAGTCCGAGACCTGACAGAAAAATGGATGAAGGAATACAACGATGAACGCCCTCATGACTCACTCGATGATCTGACTCCTTGGGAGTATTTAGCAAGGCATGAAAGTAGGAAAAACTCTAATTTAGAGTGCCACTAAAACAGGGAGGGTTACATTACAGTTGTACGTGAGCGCTTGTTTTAGCATTTCGATATCTTCGGCGACGACGACAGAAAGTTCGGATTTTGATGTGAGGAACCAGAGTTCACATTGCAGTTCATCCCATACCTGTTGGGTTTCATATTCGTCGTGAAATGGTTCGGTGAGTATGGCTTTAACTTGTGCTTGTAGGATTGTGGTGATTGGTAGGGTTGAAGTTTGTTGAAGGTTGGTTATTTTGAGCATGATTAACTCCATGGTATTGATATCATGGAGTTAATATGTATTTATTCTCATTTATGGTTCGGTATTCCTTGTACGGAAAGAGCTCAATTACTGGCGTTTTTTAACTGCTTGTAATGACTTACCTGCATTTGATGCTAGCTCATCAATGATACTGTCTTTTTCCTTAGCGGTTTCTTCCATTAGTTCTAACTCGTTTTCAAGATTATTTAGTGCAGTCTCTGTATCGGCAACCCCATCATCGTATCCCTCGCCGTAGCCATCCATCCAACCTAATTTGTAAGTTTCATCTAAAATTGATGCTTGTTGGTCTTGTAAACTAGTGTCATTACTGTTGTTCGAGCCCATGTTTTTTCCTCATTTGTTCACGCATCTGTTGCTTTAGTCCATCGTCAATAGAGTCTCTTAGCCGTTGGCTTAACTTGACACTACTCCCACCTGATGGTGTTTCGGCTTCACCGTCAGAGCGTGATTTATCCACGCTGCGTCTTCGACTTTGAAAGTCTATGACATTATTTTCACCACTCATAAATAAACCTCCAATATTTGGCTGGGTTATGATTTGTTCTTTTTTACCACATCACCGATCGTTGGCTGAGATACACCGTATTGCTCAGCAAGTTGGCTTTGCGTGTATAGCTTTGAGTTATATAGGCCAGCGATTTCGTTTTTCTCTTCATTAGACAGTTTGGCCTTGCTAAGACTTGGCATTATTTCGGTTATGCTTTGTTCTAGCTCTTTTACTTGATTATTCACTTGATTTAACTTATCCCGCTTGTCCCAAATAGTTCGGAACTCTTCAAGGGAAGTGTTATCAGCTTCAGTTAGAGACTGGCTTAGTGAGCCTTTTAGCTTCTCTGATTGACTTTTCAGATCTTGTATTGCTCTCCTAGTGGTTGCAACATCGGAGCGGGTAAAGCACTGTTGCTGTTTTTGTTCCTGCACCTGTTGAGTATCATTAGTGCTACCATTGCTGTTAGTCAAATCGACCATAATTCATTACC
>NZ_MUFL01000045.1:0-28092 GCF_001995355.1 Salinivibrio sp. PR919
CAATATGATCTAACCCACCTAACGCTGCCGATAAACTGCCAATTTCACGCGCAATACGATAGCAATAATGTGTGACCGCTTGCTGCGCTCTGGGTCGGTCACTATTCAGCAAGGCACGCATATCACTGCTAATGCCAGACAAGCCTAGAAGCCCTGATTCCTTGTAGAGCAACGTCGTCACCTCGTCAGTCGTCATTCCCTCTTGCGCAATCAAATGTAGCACCAAGCCCGCATCGATTGATCCGCAACGTGTCCCCATCGGTAAACCTTCCAGCGCCGTAAATCCCATGGTAGAAGCAAGGCTAGTTCCGGCTTGAATTGCACATAAGCTCGCTCCATTCCCCAAATGCGCCACAACCACACGCGCGTCATGGTTAAAATCAGGGATAATGGTTGGCAAGCGCCGCGTGATATAGTCGTAAGAAAGGCCATGAAATCCGTAACGCTGAAAGCCTCGATCGAACATCGCGTAAGGTAAAGCGAATTGTTTTGCTTCGAGCGGCTGATGAGCATGAAACGCCGTATCAAAACACGCAATCTGCACCAGATCAGGCAATCGCTCGCCAAGTATCTTAATTGGGGCAAGGCTGTAAGGTTGATGCAAAGGTGCAAGCGGCGTTAACGCTTCCAACAAAGCCACTTTTTGCTCATCCAGCTGAGTCGCTTGATGGAAGTGCTGACCGCCATGCACGACTCGATGCCCAACGGCGATAATCTCGTCCAACAGCCCTTGGCGCTCTAACCAGATGAGTAACGACGCGACAGCAGCATGATGATCTGGCGCAGAGCCCGGGGAGACCGCACTGATCCCCGACTTATGACGGGTCATGGATACATCATAGCGATCGGTCCCAAGCCCTGAAAACTGCCCCTTCACTAAAACATGAACCGATGAACTGGGCCCCGAATCCACGGGGCCCGCTGTATCAAACAATGCAAACTTTAAGCTCGATGAGCCACTATTAATCACTAGTATTTTACCCATTGCACCGCCTAGACTCGGGTCTGTAATGTCTTTCTTTGATGCTCAGCCAATAATAAAGCTAACGCACTTGATGCAATTCGGGTGAGTGCATCATCCGCACGGCTGGTGAGCATAATGGGCACGCGTGCGCCCACGACAACACCCGCGCCGGTAGCATCAGCAAGATAGCTCAACTGTTTCATCAACATATTGGCCGCTTCGAGGTCGGGTGCGACGAGAATGTCAGCACAGCCTGCCACGGTGGAGTGAATATTCTTGGTCGCACGGGACACTTCAGACACTGCACTGTCAAACGCCAGCGGCCCGTCTAATTCGCCCCCAATAATTTGGCCGCGCTCTGCCATCTTGCACAGCGCCGCCGCGTCCAGGGTGGAATTAATTTWCGGATTGATGGTTTCAACCGCCGAGAGAATAGCCACTTTGGGGTTGGTGTTGCCAATCGCATGGGCTAGCTCAATCGCGTTTTGAATAATATCTCGCTTTTGGGCAAGGCCTGGGTAAATATTAATCGCCGCATCGGTAATAAAGAGAGGGCGCGGGTAGGTCGGCACATCAAATGCCATCACATGACTCAGGCAGCGTTCTGTTCTCAGTCCACCTTCACGCTTGACCACTTCATGAAGTAACTCGTCAGTATGCAATGCGCCTTTCATTAAGGCTTCAATCTCACCAGAGCGTGCCATCGCAACAGCTTTTTCAGCTGCTGCATGGCTGTGCGGTGCGTCGACAATGTCAAACTCACTGATATCCAGCTCGGCTTTGTCCGCGGCGGCCATGATTTTGTCGTGAGGTCCCACCAAGGTAGGAATGATTAATTGCTGTTTTGCCGAAGCCACTGCGCCACGGATAGCACTGTCATCCACCGGGTGAACCACGGCCGTGCGCATAGGATCCGGATGATCTGCCGCGGTTAAGATAGCGTGCAGTTGTCCGCGTTCCGTTAAACGGATTTCGGGGAGCACAGCTCGCTGGCGCCGGACCTTCTTTGTGGGCGCAAGCACACGTGCCTCGCCATCAATCACTATATCACCACGTTGGTTTTCACATCGGCAAGCGAACACAATGTGGTGACGTTTATCGTCCATTTGATCAACACGAACGGCAACGCGCAGCACGTCTCCCAGCATCACGGGTGCCTTAAAGGCTAGCGTTTGGCCAAGATATACGGTCCCCGGCCCCGGCAACTGTGTGCCGAGCACCGTTGAGATCAGAGCCCCGCCCCACATCCCATGAGCGATGATCTCTTGGAAGCGGCTACTTTTGGCAAAATCATCATCCACGTGGGCCGGATTGACATCCCCTGACATGATGGCAAACAGCTTAATGTCTTCCATGGTCAGGCGCTTTTCTAAAAAGGCTTCATCGCCTACAGAAATCTCATCGTACGTCTTATTCTCGATGACCTCCTCGTTACGTGTCCCTGTCATAGTGGACTCCTTCAATGAATCGAATCAGTCGGGTAGTAAACGCTAATTAAAAACGTAAGTGGTGTCCGGCGTCTACGTAATGGGTGAGCCCGGTCAAAGCACGTCCCGCATCTGAGGCAAGGTAAACCACCGCACTCCCTACATCTTGCACCGTGGCTAAACGACGCAATGGTGATCGCGTTTCACCGTCGACGGCTAAGGCCTCGAATTCTTTAAGTCCAGATGCTGCACGGGTACGAATCGGCCCCGGTGAAATGGCGTGGACACGTATACCCTGCGGCCCCAACTCAGCCGCCAAATAGCGGGTAGCAGACTCTAAGGCAGCTTTTACCGGCCCCATCATGTTGTAGTTATCCACCGCCTTATCGGCCCCATAGTAGGACATATTAAAGAGTGCGCCGCCTTCTGACATCAAAGGCTCCGCACGCTTCGCCATCCGAATAAATGAGTGACAAGAAATATCCATTGCCAGTGAAAAGCCATCGCGCGAGCAATCCACCACACGACCGTGTAAGTCCTCGAGCGGTGCGAAGGCGATAGAGTGAACCACAAAATCTATCCGCCCCCATTTTTGTTTAGCGCGCTCAAATAAGGCATCGAGTTGGTCATCGTCTTGGACGTCACAAAGCATCAACTCCGGATCCCCCATCTCGCCGCGTAACGGTTCAACGAAACGCTCCGCTTTCGGTGTACCATAGCTCACCAGCACCTCTGCGCCAGCTTGCTGTAATGCTTTTGCACAGCCAAACGCGATACTGTTCTCATTGGCAAGCCCAGCAACAATGCCGACTTTACCTTCAAGTGAGAATAGATTGGTCACAGCATTCTCCCTACCTTTGTGTTGCAAGATTGGTTTAGTGCCCACCTAGTGTTGAGTGATTGCACTAAACGGACTGAAAAATATTATCTCAGTCGCAAGCTTTCAATTTAGACCCAAATCAGCGGATGTAGCAAAAGTCACGAAGAGAATAAGACGCATTTTACGCCAAAAAGGCAGACAGGTTTGCTAATTTTTGATGACAACCCCAAACGACCACGCATCAAAACAGAGTCAATGCTCTAGTCTGGTCAGCGGTACACCATGGACTAAATACAAAAACGCCACCGACAAGGCGGTGGCGTAATAAGGATTTGCTTAACAGAATTTAGGCTAGTTCTGCTATCACACATTTAGCGAGATCGGCAGGACGGTAGTAAACCGACTTCATGACCTTACCTTCACGGATTAATTTACCTTCGACCGTGACATCTTTGGCACACTTGGCAATAATGCCATCGGCCTTAGGGCTGGCGACCACATCAATGCCTTTGTTGGCATAAAATGCTTGGGTATCTGCAAATTCACCTTCGTTACGGCAGACTTTACTCATGTTGCTGCTGTGCACTTCATCCCAACAGGTCACAAAGTCAATACCGAGACGATTAGCGATTTGCAATAATATATCAATGAGGTAGCTCACCTCTAACTGGTCACGGTATCCGCGTGAGCCCATCTGTACTGCACGGCCCATCAGTACATACACGCTATCAACAATGGCATCTACCTGTTCAACCAATGAGTCTGCTTCCGCGAGCTCTGTCATTTCTTCCACCGCTAACGCCGTGTGCAGATCGTCCGCTTTCTCGTCCAATGACGCAGCATCGTTACAAGGAAGATCAAACGTGTTACGAAACGCTTCGATATCACGATAAAGGTGGTCGTATAGCGCTTGATCAAGAACAGCAAATTTCATTTCTCGGACCCTTTGATAAACAAATACGCATGATAGCCATGCCCGTACACAAGGGGCCATACAATAGCACTGCTTGCGGATGGATAAAATCGCTTGATCGGAAACTTTACGTTCGTCCTCACCTAGCGCACAAAATTCATTCAAGGTTTCGATACGATTGCCGTTAGCTTCTTATAATGGTGACAATCAGGCTTAGGCTTGCAACCTGTTAAAAGGATCTGACGATGAAAAAACTGATGCCGCTTGCCGTGCTATGCACAAGCGCGCTGCTCGCAACCAGCGCAACCGCTCAAACCTCTCCGCTTAGCATTGGTGCGAGTGCCAGTACGACGAGTGTAAAATATGCAGGACAGACAGAAACCGGCCATACGTGGGAAGCGAACGGCACGCTCAGACTAACGGAGTACAGCAGCTTGTATACCGGGTACGGTCAAACCACCGCAGATTTTGAAGACAGTAATGGAATAGAGAGAACACTAAAGACATCATACATTCCTCTTAGTCTCCAGTTCACCGTACCAGGCGAAATGGGCAGCTTCTATTTGCGTGGTGGTGCCAACTACTACCGCACGGAGTTTGGCAGTGAAAAAGACATTGGCTGGGGAGCGACAGGAACGGTTGGGGTCAAGCTCAATACAACCACAGGGCCAGGGCTAGCCTTCGAACTGACCTATGCCGACCGCGGTGATGCTGAAACCAGTTCAGTGACCGTCGGTACCAGTATTGGCTTTTAAATCATAGTTTCTCGCAAGCGGTAGATACGCCGCTTGCGGTGTCTCAACTAGACATGGCGCTCCGTCGTAGTAATACATGGTGATACCATCGGCGCCGATGTGTACATGCGTCAAACTCACTGTGCTAGCATCCTCCCGGTGCATGCACACTGACGTACTACCGCGCTCGGGAAAATGGCTGCGRTGATACGCCAATAGTTGCTGTCGGGTCGGTACTGTGCCACTCATTTGCCTTAAATAGTAGGTTCGCGTGTTGGTAGTGGTTTCAATATCAATTGCAGAGGAAACTACCGGCGGCTGACAGTCAACACACCGCAACGTCTGACCGTTCCATCGCCAAGCCCGAGGAACAACCTCCGAGCCGTCTGTCTTATCTGATAGGCCATCGACTGCAAAACCGAGCAGCAAAAAGGGAGCAAAGTCGCACAACGCATCGATTGGCAGCGCGTTCGCCATGTCATCCAAACCGGTGCAAACCGCTAACGCTTTGACCAACTGCCCGCGGCTTAATCGTGGCGCAACCGTTTGGGCATGCTGGTAATCATTCAGTAGACAGACAATCACGCCAAACTCGTTGGCTGCAATCCATGTCCCCATACCGTCTGGGTCGATAGGCATCAATACCTGAGTCTGATCCAGTTGATAGGTCTTGGGCGGTAGCGCACGACTACGGCCTCGCGCTTCATCACGATTGAAGAACAGGTCTATCCCATCCTGTGAAGCCTGCCAAGTTAGCGTGCACATCGAAGCTGATCTCGCTCGTAGCTTGCGGTCGCAGCCGCGACACCAATATGTTCATCCAAGACTTCGCCGAGTTCATAGGCGGCACTGCGGATCATAGCAAAATGATGCGTGGCATGACTGGCGACCACAATAAGCTCGCGCATCACTGTGGTAGAAAGGCACACCGTATTGGTGGAATATAAGGTCACTTGGGTAGAAATATGCACGGGGCGATGCAGTTGTTGATGAGAGAGAGACTGTAACCACTCGGCAAGCCATTGCCACTCTTTGCGTGCCATCTGCCGGTCGTGCTCAACCAGATGCCCACGCCGACGCCTATCGGCATCGATRTCACCACACGCTTCCCCTTGTTTGAGTGCCACATACACATCAAGCGCATGACGCATATGCTGACCAATGGTGCTAGTAAAGCCATCGGCCTTCTTTTGGCTGTACGTGGTATCTGAGAGGCTTTCGAGGAGCTTCTGCGCTTGGCCAATCACGTCTAAGTTGCCGCGAATCACGGCGCGATCTTCTTCGTTAAGAGAACAATGCATACTCATCACCTTAGTACAGTTTGACAGTCAGTGGGACCTGTCATCCTGCGCTTTCCTGATCCCATCCATACCTAGCAGAAGTCATGCCGTTTAATCAGTTTGTGGATAGCGCGCCATCCATTGTCGTTCCTCGTGCCAAGCATTCAGCAGTACCCGTAACGAGGGCGGTGTATAACCTTGCCGCCGCCACGCCGCGCCAATCCGGTAAAGGTGGCGATACTGGCTCATCAAGGCACGTACTGCTTCGCAATAACTGCTGTCACTGTCCCAGATATGCGCAGGCTCGCTACTGGCACCATTGATTTCCACGATGCACAACGTCTCTCCTTTCATTAGCGACGAAATGTCACGAAACTTGATATCAAAACGGCCAAAGTAAAAACCATCAATGTCGTTGGCAATCTCGTCCATCTTTGCCCGCAGTTCAGGTGTCACATAGTGCGCGCCCTGTTTAAATAAAGCACCTCGACAGTGGCTACCAGAAAATGCCAAGGTCACCCGCTCTCCCTTTGCGATCACCGTATCGAGTCGGTGTTGATGACGAGCATGGTATAAGTGGGCACGTGCACCAATATCCGCATGCTGTTCAATCAGCGTTTTTAGCGTAGACACCCCATCGCCTATCACTGACGGCAAATACTTTAACCCCAAAGAGATAATCTCACCGGTCGCTTCTCCGGGGTAACGCAGGTAAAAAATCCCCGCCTCAGCAGGATAAGGGGCAAGCGCTTGAAAAATAATCTTACGGTGGGTCGGGAAGGCCTCAATGTAACGATGCAGTTTGCGCTCACTATCGATGTATTGCACACCGGCGCCTCGGCATCCTTTATCCGGTTTAGCAACCAATGGAAAACTAATCGCTTGTTGCGCCAGCTTGTGCTGCAGTGACAACAGACTTGTTGAATCCACACCTTCAGGCTTCTGCCAACACACATAAGGGGCGATATATTGGTGCGCCACATCCCCTGCGAGTGCAAAAATATCTGATTTCGCCTCCCCCACCATGCCAGATAAAAAAATGCTGGGGTTGGCCAATAAAGGGACAGTCACACTGCGGTAGTAGGCAGCAAGTACGATAGATTGCGCGACGACAGGGGTATAAAACGCCCAAGCGGGTAAGAATTCAAACCACCCCGACGTGCGTACAACAGGATAATCTGGCATACCCGTTTGTCCGGTCAGTACCGATTTAGGCTTGGTCATACTGCCTCTTTGTTAATTTTGGCAATGCTCTGCGGCGTAAAAATCGGTTCACCAGCACCAGTCCAACGACTGCGACTAAAAACGCCCAGCCAGTCAGCTGCCGCTCTGCCAACCAAGGATTATGCTCAATCTCAAACGCTCCCCAGAAGATCAATCCGGTCCAGCACGCTGTCGCCACACCAATCGCGAGGGCAAATATCCCTACCGAAATGGAGAGGAAACCACTGAGGCTATAAGCGACGGTCCGTAAACCTGGGATAAAGCGGATTAGGAATAAGTTGAGGAACCGTTGACGGCGGAGTGCATGGCGCGCCTTTCTTACCCCTTTTTGCGTCAGTAAGCGAGCCCGTATACCTCGATACCGCCGCGCGTAAAGACCCAGTAAGTACAAAGCCATATCACCGCTGGCAATGCCAATAAAGATTGCCAATAACGCAGACGGCCACGGCAGCAAGCTCTGTACCGCAATATATGCCGCCAACCCGATAGCAGCGTCTTCTAGTAAGTATGACGTGGCAATAATAAGAAAAAATAAACCCAGCGGCGACCATGTCGCCAAACTGGGTATCAAACTCTCGATCATCGGCGAACTCCTCTCTATTAAACATAGACAGCAGATAGCCACACTCGCCGACAAATGATTAGAAAAACGTGATTACATACCGCCTGCAACATCAAAGAGGCTGCCGGTTGAGTATGAGGCGCTGTCCGACAACAGCCAAGCGATCATCTCGGCCACTTCCAATGTTGAGCCCCCTCGCCCCAATGGAATATTGTCCGCGACGCGGGCGACGCGATCAGGCTCACCGCCGGCGGCATGCATATTGGTATCAATCGGGCCCGGGCGCACAGCATTAACACGAATACCTTCGCGTCCAACTTCTTTCGCCAAGCCAATGGTTAACGTATCAAGTGCAGCTTTCGTCGCCGCGTAATCAACATACTCGTTTGGCGAGCCAGTTTTTACCGCAGCAGACGATACATTAACAATCGCCCCGCCACGTCCACCACGCGATTGCGACATACGCAAGACGGCTTCACGGCAACACAAAAACGCACTGGTCACGTTGGCCTGAAACATCGCGTTGATACGCGCCGCATCCATCCCACTGACTGCAGACTGAGGCTGCATAATACCCGCGTTATTGACCAGCGCTGTGACATTACCCAAGCGGTTATCCGCTTCGCTGAACAAACGTGTTACGCCTTCCTCGGTCGAGACATCGGCTTGAACCGCAATTGCGTTTACACCAATGGCTTGGAGTTCATCAACCAACTCAAATGCGGATTCACTGTTGCTTAGATAGTTAATACAGATGGCATAGCCACGCTGTGCTAACAACTTTGCGGTTTCTCGGCCGATGCCGCCACTTGCCCCGGTTACAATCGCAACTGGATTCATTGCTACTCCTTTTCGCTTAATCCGCAGACACAGGCGGATGATACCCCATTCTCACCGCTCCCCAGTGTCGACCACCGACAAAAAGAGGAACAGACAAGTCATGCATCACTTCACCTGTGTCACGTTTATAGGTCTGCAACAGCATGGTATCAGTATGTTGCCCACAACGCCTACCTGTTCGGTCATCAAATAAGCGTTTTGTACGGTTACCGGCGATATCTTGCGCATAATCACCGGTAAGAGGCTGACAAAATCGCTGATTATGTGTAGGTACATAGCCATTGGTATCATTCGCAATCACATAAACAATGTGGTCATCTTGCTCTAAAATCGGCTCTTGAATGGGGGGTAAGAGGCGATCACAAAAGGCATCAAAACGCGTGGTATATTTTTGCGGATCCGTATTGGCAATGGGTTGATACTGACGGTCAAACAGATCGGATTGGCTAATCGTGCCACTGCGAACCGCCTCCTCAAAGGCCTCTTGAATACGATCACGACACGCACAGGCGGCAGCAAAGAAACGCTGGTGAGGGCTGGCATCCGATAGTTCTGCAAATACTGCATTGGTCATCTCGGCAGTATCCATCAAGCTCTCCGCTTCTTTGGTCAATGCACTCACTTGCTGATCACTACTCTCCAATCCGCTTCGCACTTGCGTGAGTGATGCAGCGATTTGCTCTAAGCTAGCACTGTTAGTGCTCGCCCCCTCAGCAATTTGTTTTACCGCCCCTTCTACGGTATCGGCACTGCTAGAAAGCTGCTGTAATAGCTGACCCACCTTTTCGACATTACTGGTTCCGGTATCCACATCTGTTGAAAGCGCTTGAATATACTCCATCACCTCACCAGATTCTGTCATGATCTGACGAATGATACTTGCAACTTCCGTAGTACTTTCAGAAGTTCGTTGCGCAAGTTGGCGGACCTCATCGGCGACTACGGCAAAGCCTCGCCCCTGCTCGCCGGCACGTGCGGCTTCAATAGCCGCATTGAGCGCCAACAGATTGGTCTGCTCTGCAATTGCATCAATAACGTTGGCGACATCACTGACCTTATTCACGTTGGCATCTAACGCTTGAATGCGAGTAAGTGTGGTCGCTGTTTTTTGGTTGATTTGGCGCATTTCATCAATCGACGCGCTCAACTGATGGTATCCCTGCACGCTTTGCTCACGCATTGCGCTAACTTGTTCCACCGCATCGGTTTGCGCTTGGCAATTTTGTGCTAAGGTTTGCTCGATATGCTGTGCTGTATCAGTAATTTCCACCACAGCCGCGTACTGCTCTGCAAGGCGGGTATTGAGAATATCAACCGAATGCGACACTTCCGCCGCTGCCATCGCATTGGTCGTGGCACGATTGGCTAAACGTCCGACGGTTTCCACCGGTAAGGCATGCGTTTCAGGCTCTTTCTCATCATCCATTACCTTTTGGCCATGCCGTCTTTCCAACCAAACCACCAGCATGCTGAGCAATGTTTGTAACCCCAAGGCRACGAGCATCATTGCGGTGGAGATTGGCGCCGTGAGCCAGAGTCCAAACGCAATGATCACCGTTATCATCGCCATCGGGACGATCATCTTTATCAGCGGAACTGTATCCTTGTTTGTCATTCGTCACCTATCCCTGTTAAGTCATTCGCCATCTGTGGCTATATTCTGTTGCCATAACTAAAACATCTGACTATGTCTCACCTTACTTTTGTACATAATTTCATACTAATTACATGCTTTTTTTGGCAAATTCGGTGAATGAGATCAAATTTAGACCAAAGCCGTATAGGCCAAAAATAACTGAGCCCTCACACAGTTGTAAAAACCTTGTGTTCCCATCTTAATCACGTAAAAGTGGTCTAAGCTGACCATAGGTTGTTGTTATTAACGAGAGACTCATGATTTTTAGTCGGCGAGTACGTCATTCCACCCATGCATTTTTGGCGCTTGCAGTCACTGGCTTTACCCTCGTGTGGTTTTCACTTGCCGTCCTCCCCGACAGCGAGCAATTCGCCATCATCTGGTACGCCTCCGCAGCCGGTGCTTTTGTGCTCACCTGCTATCCTCGCTATGCGTGGCCGATTGGTCTGCTTGGCTTCGTTGTTGGCATCTATTATGCCGATACCTTAATGGGCATCCCCCCTTCACTGAGTGTTAGTCTGGCCTTGGTCAACGGCTCGACTGCCTTGTTGGGGTGTTTTCTATACCGCACCATGCGGGTGCGTTTTGGCAATGCCTTGGAAGGTATGTGGCCGTTTATTCGCGGTATCGGGCCCACTATCGTGCTGTCACCATTGCTCGGTGCGGTTTTAGGTGCCAGCGTACTCTCCTTTCACGACGCGATGCATGTCGACTACGCCCTAGGACGCTGGTATCTAAGMGAATTGATCGGCTTTGTTGCCCTCTTTCCACTCTTGTTAGTGATCAATGCCGAACGCCGTTCTAAACGACAAAATGCACTGATTGTTCACACATCTCCCAGCTATTTATTAGCCAGCTGTGTGGCCTTATTCGCACTGATCACTGCGGTGCTCTACGCTATTCCTTATCCATTTATCGCATTGACTGGGCTCTTTTTCCTCGCCGCCACCTTACAAAGCCGCTTGATTGGCCTGAGTACGATCGCGTTGGCGGTATTAAGCTTTGACGTGCTGAGTGCAATGGGGGTATTGACCTTTCACCTAGAAAGTAGCTACCAAGCCTCCATCCCCATGCTGGCCACTGCTGCGAGCACGCTCGTTATTGGGGTATGCATGACACAACTGGCTTATAGCTATCGCCAGCATCAACGCCAACATACTCAGCAACACTCCTTATTGACTCAGGCCATGCACAATTCATTAATTGGGATGGCGATTCTCGACTCTCGCGGCTATATCCAAGATATCAACCAGAGCCTTGCAACCTTTTGGGGCTACCGACAGCCCAAACTGCGCGGCGTCCATGTTTCTCGCTTTACCCGAGAGGAAGATCAAGATGAGTTGAAAGCCTATTTAAACGAGCTGATCATTGGAAACATTGACAACAAACGGATGGAGAAGCGCTTTGTCCGCAGCGATGGCTATGTTGTTTGGGGGCGGCTCTCTGTCACTGCAGTGCGTGACAAACACGCCGGACACGTTACCCACCTGATCAGCCAAGTGGAAGACATCAACCAACTGAAAGCAGCACAGCGCGAACAAAAACGTTGGCTTGCGCGCTGGCGGTTTGCACTTGATATCAACAAACTCGCGGTGTTCGAATTAAACACCCAAACTGGCTTACTGATCTTTTCTGATTGGTCTGCCCCATTGCTCGGCATCCAAGCCAAGAAAATTCGCACCTATCCCGCTTGGCTCGCACGCATTCATCCCGAAGACCGCCCTGCACTTGAACAAGCTATGAAGCTGCTTGTTGATGGGCATACCGAGCGTGTTATTGAAGTATTCCGCTTTCAAAATGCATCAGGTGAGTATCGTTACCTTCGCCAATCATCCGCGCGCCAAGACGATGATCCTCAAACCGTACTCAGCACTGCAATTGATATTACCGAACAGTACTTAGCAAATGTGCAAAACGATACGCTAAGACGACGGCTAGAAGCCGCCACACAAGCAGCCAACATCGGGATTTGGGAATATCACGTACAAGAAGACCGCCTCGAGTGGGATTCACAAATGTATCAGCTCTACGACATTGCGACAGGCGCCGGCTGTGAAACACTCGCTACCTGGCAACAACATATGCATGGTGACGACTTGCCACGCGTTCAGGATGAACTCGCGCAAGCCTTAGCCAATCTGGCACAGCTTGATACGCAATTTCGTATCATCGATCGGCAAGGGCACACGCGGTATTTGCGTGCCTTAGCGACGACGCAATTTGATGATAACGGCCAGCCCATCCGCATGATTGGTGCCAATTGGGATAATACCGAAATTAATGAACTGAACGCCACGCTTGCCACCGAGCGTGAACAACTCAATGTGGTGATGAACTCCATCAACGATGGCGTGATCACAATGGATGAGAAAGGGCATGTGGTCTATCTCAATAATACCGCCCTAAAACTTGCCAATTATCGTGAGCAAGCTCCGATTGGCCAATCGGTCGATGATGTGTTTTATCTTTTCCATCATGGAGAGCCCGTTCGCTTATCGTACCTTAGTGAACAACAGCTCAAAACGCATTTCGAAACCCATATTCAAGATGCCTACCGACTCGTGCTCAATGATACCAAACAAGTGTATATTTCTGTCGCCATCTCACCCTTGTTAGGTGATAACGAGCAACAATCACATCGAGGTTATGTGGTGGTATTGCGAGATGTGTCAGAGCAGCACGCCTTAATGGCACAGCTCGATTACAATGCCAACCACGATCCTTTAACCCAACTACCCAATCGACGCGCATTTGAAACCATGATGGAACAGCATCTGGTGCAGGCGAGAACGCTGAACATACCCTCTGTCTTGGCGTTTATCGATCTCGATTTATTTAAAATTATTAATGACTCGGTGGGCCACCACGCGGGAGACGAAGTGCTGTGCCAAGTCTCCCAAGCCTTAGCCGATAATATTCGTAGTGACGATGCGGTCGCACGGCTAGGCGGGGATGAGTTTGCGATACTGCTGACCAATTGCAATATGCATGATGCTAAACGCACGATCAAGGCGCTTATCCATCGCTTAGAACAATTATCCTTCCCATATGGGGAGCGTATTTTCTCTATCAGTGCCAGCGTTGGACTTGTCAATGTCACCGATAATGCATTGTCCCTTTCTGATTTGATGAGTCGCGCGGATGTGGCGATGTATTCAGCCAAATCCGCAGGCCGCGGCCAGATCGTGGAGTACGATGATATTTCAGGCTCAGCACAAGGGCGACATAATGATATGCAAATGGTCGGTAAAATTACCCGAGCGTTAGCGGAAGACCGATTTACACTCTATGGCCAGCAAGTTGCTCCCGTTGAAGGGCCAACAGTCGAACACTGGTACGAGTTACTGGTCCGTATGGTGGATACCGATGGTAGCATCGTCAGCCCTGGGGAATTTATTCCCGCCGCAGAAGCCTTTGGCCATATTCGCGAGATTGATGAATGGGTAGCGAATTATGTCCTGACTACTCGCGCAAAAGAGCTCGCAGATTCTGGGCTAAGATTCAATATCAACCTGTCTGCCCATTCGATCAGTGACCCCAATTTCCAAGCCCGACTCAAGCAATTGGTCGCCGAGTCCATCTTCCCCACCGATAGGCTATGTTTTGAGATCACGGAATCGGCGCTGATCAGCCACCTTAACTCTGCGATTTCTTTCGTTGACGAGCTACGTGCCTATGGCGCCCATGTGGCGCTTGACGATTTCGGATCAGGACTATGCTCCTTCCACTATCTCAAACTGTTTAACGTCGATGTGGTCAAAGTTGATGGCCAATTTGTGGCAAATTTGGCCGACAAGGAAAATAGAATTGATCGCGTGATTATCGAATCTATCGTCAGTATCTGTAAGACGATGCAATRTAAAACCGTGGCTGAATGGGTCTCTGATGAAGAAAAACTCGCCTTGGTCAAAGACATTGGCATCGATTATGTTCAGGGATTCTTAATCGATCACCCTACGCCACTCGATACATTACTTGCCAAACAAGCATTGCAGAAACAAAAAGATGTTTGATGGGGTTGCGTGATGCCGAAAAGATAGGCAATTTAAGCGTTTTTGCTTGGACTGCCTGTTATGAATCAATACACGCTTGCGGGGTGTGGCGCGAWCCTACTGTGGAGCAGCAATGTCGCCCTGATTCGCCACGTGACCGAACTGCTTGGCCCTTTGGGTGGCGCTGCTGCTATTTACTCTATCGCAGCGCTCTGCTTAGTACTTTTTGTCGGGACACCTAAACTCAGTGACTTTCCGCGTCGCTACTTGATTGTTGGCGGCGTGTTATTCGTGGTCTACGAATTATGCCTTTCGTTGTCGTTAGCGTGGGCCAATACGCGGACACAAGCGATCGAAATGGGCGTGATTAACTATTTGTGGCCATGTCTAACCGTGTTTTTTTCCGTGCTCATCACGCGTCAAAAAGTCAGTCTTTGGCTTTACCCTGCCTTGATGGTCGCCTTTTTAGGCGTCGTTTGGACCGTCGGTGGCAAACAGGGGGTGTCTTGGCAACATTTAGTCGCCAATATTCACTCTAATCCATTGAGCTACACACTGGCGTTCAGTGGTGCCATCATTTGGGCCATATACTGTAATCTGACTCGCATGAGTGCGCAGGGAAAAAATGGCATCACGTGGTTCTTTATCGCCACCGCCATCACACTCTGGATCGGTTTCGCGCTCTCCGACGCGCCAGCATTTTCCGCTGCTTGGTCAGACGTCGGTTATGTCCTATTAGCCGGTGCGGCAATGGGGGGCGGTTACGGATTATGGAACCTTGGCATCCTTAAAGGCAACTTGGTGTTTTTGGCGACCTTGTCTTATTTCATCCCGATTTTATCGACATTTTTGTCCGCCATTCTTTTGTCGACCGAACTAACGCTCACCTTCTGGCAAGGCGTGACGATGGTGACACTCGGCTCACTGGCCAGTTGGTGGCTGACTCGTGCACCAACCAGCCACAACACACCGAGTACCGCAAAATCGCACTAGTCACACGGTAGTCTCCAGTCGCGTTCGTGACTGGAGACCGTTTACTGAGCCAGCGCCAACGCCGGTGTCGGGGCGCCGTAATAAAGGCAAATACGTTGACCATTGATGTCTTTCACATCAAATTCAATCTCATAAATGCTTTCCATCACCGGCTTCGTCACCACCTCGTTCACCGAACCACTGGCAACCACTTCGCCGTTTTTCATCGCGACCATATTGTCGGCGTAACAGGCGCTAAAGTTGATGTCATGCATCACCACCACCACGGCTTTATTATGGCGATGTGCCAAGTCACGAACCGTCTGCATAATGGCGACAGAGTGGCGAATATCGAGGTTATTTAACGGCTCATCCAAAAAGATGTAGTCAGTATTTTGCGCTACAACCATCGCAATGAAGGCCATCTGGCGCTGGCCCCCACTCAGCTCATCGATAAAGCGGTCTTGAAGCTCCTCCAAACCAAGCTGCGCGATAGCATCATCGATGATCCGATTATCGTCGTCACTTAAACGGCCTTTTGAGTGAGGAAAACGACCAAACGCGACCAATTCACGAATACGAAAGCGCATATTGATATTATTGGACTGGCGCAACACCGCAAGACGTTTCGCCAATGATTCATTGCTCCACTCGGCCAACGGCTTCTCACCAATTAAAACCTGCCCCGCATCACTGTCAGTCAACCGACTTGCCATCGATAACAAGGTACTTTTCCCAGCGCCATTGGGCCCTATGATTGCAGTCACTTTTCCCGGTGGAAACAGCACGCTGGCTTGGTCAACTACCTTGGTTTGCCCATAGGATTTAGAGAGTTCGATCAGTTCAATCATAATGGTTAAAACTTATTTTTGGTCAGCAGGTACAGGAAGTAACTCCCGCCAACAAAGTTGATAATGACGCTGACAGTGGTTTCAAAGCCAAACCACTGCTCAACAACAAACTGACCGGTTAGCAACAAGAACACGGCCAAAATACTGGTAGCGATAATCAAGAAACGGTGCTGATAGCTGATGAACATTTGTCGCGCAAGGCTAACCACAATCAAGCCAAAAAATAGCACTGGGCCGACAAGCGCGGTTGAGACTGCAATCATCACCGCGATGATCATCATCACTTTAAGGGTAAGGCGACGAATATCGACGCCAAGACTAATCGCGTTGTCTTCTCCTAGCCAGCACACATCCAACTGATTGGCATAGCGATATAGCGCGAGCAAGCACAATGCGAGCACCGGAACACTCATATACACCAAATCACGGTTCGCATTGTTAAAGCTTGCGAACATCGCATCTTGCAGCACCGCAAACTCACTCGGGTCGACCAGCAAAGTAAAAAACTGACTGATGCTGCCAAACACACTCCCCAGCACGATACCAATCAAGAGTAAGGTGTAAATGTTCGCGCGTCGGCGTCGAAAATACAGCGTAAATAAAACCGTGGCGCTAATCGTCATTAAGATCACGCATACCACAAAATTTAAGTACGGATTAATCAGCAATACGCTGGATGCGCCAAACACCACCAATAAGGTTGTTTGCAACAACATGTACAAGCTATCGAAGCCAAGAATCGACGGTGTAAGAATGCGATTATTGGTAATGGTTTGGAACACTAACGATGACGCCGAAATAGCCACTGCTGCGAGGGCGATCGCCAATACTTTCGGGGTACGACGCGAAAGAAAATAAGCGTAGTTATCCGCAGTAAGGCCATGACCCAAAAAGTATCCAGCGACGGCCAAGGCACCAAGAAGAACAAGAGAGAGTTTAACCACATCACGCATTGGCTTTATCCCTCATGACTAAATAAATAAAGACCGCGCCCCCAAGGATGGAAATGATCATCGCGATCGGCACTTCGTAAGGGAAAATCAACACTCGACCTAAAATGTCACAGCTCAACACCAGCACAACGCCCCAGAATGCAGTCCATGGCAGGTTGCGTTTAATGTTATCGCCCATAAATAAGGACACCACGTTGGGAACAATCAGACCCAAGAAAGGGATCACCCCGACAATCATCACCACAGCCGAAGACAAAAGCGCTACGACCATCACGCCAAACAACACCACTTTTTGGTAGTCCAAGCCAATATTTTTAGCGAAGCTTTCGCCAATACTGGCGGCGCTGAATTGGCTGGCATAGGCGTAAGCAATGGCACAAACAGGCACAGCGACAAATAAGATTTCGTAGTTACCCGACAGCACGGAGGAAAAGTTAGCGACCGTCCACGCCTGCAAGGTCTGAATCAGGTCGTATTTGTAAGCAAGAAACTGAGTGAGCGAAGACACCACGTTGCCGTACATGATGCCAATCAGTGGCACCAGTACCGTATTTTTAAATTTGAGGCGCTGCAGAAAACGAACGAATAACCATGTGCCCGCCATGGCGGTCCCGACAATCATGGCCAAGTCCAGCCACTGGCTCGCGCCGGCAAATACCACCAGCGTCAACACATAACCCAGCAACGCACAATCAATGGTGCCGGTGGTATCAGGTGAGGCAAATCGGTTTTGACAAATCTGCTGCATGATTAAGCCGGCAACACTGAGGCCGGCACCCGCCAAACAGATGGCCAATAATCGCGGAATTCGACTGGTGGTAAAAATGGTCCACGCTTGCGCATCGCCTGCGAGTAGATTTTCAATCGATACGTGCGCCACCCCTATCGAAATCGATAACAGCGCAAGAATCACGAGGACGGGTATAGAAAGGTATTTCACAACACAACTACCGTTGAGACGCTTACAATCACAAAGACCCGGGGAATGCCCGGGTCAATATTAGCCAGTTATTTAGCGGTTAGAGAACGCGATTTACATCGTCGATCATCTTATCCATCGCCGTCATGCCCGCCATGGTGATGTACCACGCCGTTGGGTCTAGATAGCTAATGCGATTATTCTGGTGGGCTGGCGTTTTGTTAACGAGTGGATTATCAAAGCGCGCTTTCGCTTTTCCTACACCTTCCCCGATGGCTTGCTCACGGTCTAGCACGAGCAGTACATCCGGATTGGCATCGGCAATATACTCGAAAGAAATCAAGTTGCCATGAGAGCCGGCGACCTCTACATCGTCGCTTTTCGCAGGTTTTAGGCCGAGCTCATCAAACACCATACCAAAGCGGCTTTTCTCGCCGAACATTGCCACTTTGCTACCGTTGCTCATCACCATCAACGCATTAAAGTTATCCGCAGCGGCTTTGTTACGTGTGCTAGCAATTTTGGCATCCATCTTTGCGATGATTGCTTCCACTTTGTCTTGTTTGTCGAAGACTTGACCTAGCATACGCCAGTTTTTCTGCACGCTCTGCCAGTATTGGTTGTAGTCTGCTTGGAACATAATCGTCGGGGCGATTTCTTCCAACTCTTTCATCAGGGAGGCCATACGTGCTTCAGCAATAATCAGGTCCGGCTTGGCCATGAAAATAGCCTCATAGTCCGGCTCTTTTACCGTACCCACGGCGACGTACTTTTCATCTTGGTACTTGTCCGCAAGATAGTCGGGCATCAGWGACTTGACCACACCCACAGGCTCAACACCAATACGATCTAACACGTCTAAGCTACCTTGGCCCAACACGACCACACGTTGTGGCACACCATCTATCTCGATTGTTCCCATCGCATGCTCAATGGTTTTTGCCGCGACTTGGCTACCAAATAGTAAAGATGTCGTTAAGATAACAAGTTGAAAAATTGAACGAAAAGCTCGCATCGCTAGTTCCTCATCAAGGTTGATGGCAGCATGCTAGCGCAATTAAAAAACGAAGTCACGAATAGAAGTGAGAATCGTTCATATTTATAATTATATTGATATTGCGCAAGATAAGAGACATCAATCTGTGTTTGCTATCCGAGCAGCGATCAACAGCAAAAGTGACTCAGTGAAGGCTGATGCCTACCTTGATCTGGCGCAAAAGAACTGTTTTTGTTTGCGCCACTATCCCCTCACACACCATCGAAAATGCCTACGTGATCACACGCCATGCTCTGAATGACCAAAAAGCAAGCGATTGCATCGACACTATCAACATATTTGGTAACCATTAGGGGGTATTCGCGGTAATATGCAGATAGTTGTGATCGGGATCGCGCGTTACTAGGGCGTTGTTACATACACTGAGTCCATCTCATCCGGCGCTAGAGCAAAGACAATAAAGACAGTTAGAACTGTCGCAAAATCGGCACCGACATGAGTTTGACTGCATCTAATAAGTTGTTTGAGGGTTACAATGAACGAGATTTTACTTGCGGTCGTCGCTGGTGCCATCGTTGGCTTTTTCTTCAGCGCGATCAAGCTACCACTGCCTGCTCCCCCAGTACTATCGGGGATCATGGGCATTGTTGGTATCTACCTTGGCGGCATGGCCTATCAGGCCGTGATCGAACGCTTTTTCTCTTAACTTAAGATAATTGGAGCACATTATGGCTACCCCACATATCAATGCCGCAGATGGCGCCTTTGCTGAAACCGTCCTGATGCCAGGTGATCCACTTCGTGCGCAATACATTGCCGAGAACTTCTTGGAAAACGCAGAGCGTGTCACTGACGTACGTAACATGTTTGGCTACACCGGCACCTACAAAGGGAAAAAAGTGTCAGTGATGGGCCACGGTATGGGTATTCCATCTTGCTCAATCTACGTGCATGAGCTGATCAAAGACTACGGCGTGAAGAATATCATTCGCGTTGGTAGCTGTGGCGCTGTGAAAGACGATGTAAAACTGATGGATGTGATTGTTGCACAAGGTGCATCAACCGACTCTAAAGTGAACCGCACGCGTTTCGCGAACCACGATTTTGCTGCGATCTCTGACTTCCACCTACTGGAAACTGCCGTGGGTGAAGCGCGTAAACAAAACGTTTCTGTTCGTGTGGGTAACGTCTTCTCTGCGGACTTGTTCTACAGCCCAGAAGCGGATCTGTTCAACACCATGGACAAGCTTGGCATCCTTGCGGTTGATATGGAAGCGGCAGGCATCTACGGTGTGGCCGCTGAGCTGGGCGCGCGCGCACTGACCATTTTGACTGTGTCTGACCACATCATCCGTGGTGAAGCCTTGAGCTCAGACGAGCGTCAGAAATCATTTAACGAAATGATGACTGTATCGCTTGAAACAGCGATCAACCTGTAAGTGTTGATCGGAGGAAACGTGTCTAGCGGCAAACTGCCCCCAGCTGCCGGTGACTTGCAGCTGAACTTTTGTAAAACGCTCACTTGCCCAAATTTTGGGTCCACTGATGAGCAGCATTACTTGGTTCAGCACACCAATCCGGCACGCCCAACCTTGGTATGCCGCGAGTGTGGTGCGTTTCCTCCATTGCTTAACAACCATCAAGTGCATGCAGAGCTGATCACTCAGCGCCAACTGCATGCCGATGGTTTATGCGCCTGCACCAACCCAGATTGCGAGCACCTGGGCAAACCCGTACTCACCCACCGAGCCTGCTACCATGCGTTTGGCTACAGCGGTGATAAACAACGCTATCGCTGTAAAGGGTGTCAAAGCACCTTCGTCGATCGCTGGTCGGGGGTGAATAAAAAAAGTGAGTTACAGCAAAAGTTGTTGGCTTACCTTTTCACAGGCCACACGGTGCGAGAGATTTGCCGCCGTCTAACGCTAAACCCCAAAACCTTTTACGATCATCTCAACCATATCGCCGCTCGCTGTCGGCAAAAACTTGCAGCTTATGATACGCGCTTTTTAGGCGAAACCACCCAAGGCCATCTTGCCAGCGTACACGCGCCCTTGCAGCCACACAGTCAAAATGGCGTGCAATGGCTCGCTACGGGGGAAGCACATAGCGGTTATGTGTTGCTGCAAGACGTGAATTATCATTCGTACGATCACCCAGTGGTCAATGCTCAGCACGATCCCTATCAAGATCATTGTCGATTTATCGCCAGTGCGCCTGATGTCGACCGAAGCGAAATACTCGCGACACCCGAGGGATTACTCGGTCGCGTGGATGCAAAATATCGCGCGGTTTTCGCCCGCTCGAATGTGGAAGACCCGTATACCCAGCCACTACATTTTATCTATCCCAACCGTGGCACCTTGATACGTCCACAGTACACAACCTATGCCCACTACCTAAACCTCAAGCCATTATTGGCGCATTGGCAAAACATTGTGGTGTTTTCACCGCAAGAGCCTTTGCTCCGCTCCGCCTGCTTATCAGTCTTTGAAGCTGACATTCGGGATAAACGTGTCAGTCATGTATACGTTGAACAGGACGCATACTGGCAACCCGGTGCAGAGCCTGAGAAAATCGATATCGTATTACTCAGTTGGTGGCGCGATCGCTGGGCGTTTACGCGCAGTGGTGAAGGCACAAAAGCCATTTGCGATCATGGCCAAGCAAAAGGTAAAGAAGCCTACTGGTTAACCCATGCTAGCTGCGATACATTGAAGAAATATCAGCAACATTTTCATCAGCAATTTGCGCTGTTAGTCAATGAGCCTCGTCGACGTTTACGTCCCGGCGGCCTACTTCCCCTGCTTGATATTTACCGCGCGTGGCACAATTTGTGTTGGCAAGACAAGCAGCATCAAACACCGGCTCAGCACCTTGGTTTGACCGACCGACCGCTGACGTTGGCCGATTTGCTCCTTTAACCGCGGTTTCCTTTCCATTCCCTTGATAAATAGAACTGTGTGACTTGACGCGTATCGCTTTTTGTTGCCTAAATAAGGCTGTGATTTGTTTGCAGGGTGTTTTATTTGGATATTCAACTTCTTCGTACCTTTATCGAGGTCAGTAAAACACGTCATTTTGGCCACGCGGCCGATAATCTCTATTTGACGCAATCGGCAGTTAGTTTTCGAATTCGTCAGCTCGAAACCCAACTCGGTGCCCCTTTATTCATTCGTCAACGCGGGAATGTTCGGCTCACAAGTGCCGGAGAACGCATGCTGCCTTATGCGGAAACCTTGTTACAGACGTGGCAACGGGCTCAGCAAGATGTCACCTTGACGCAAGCCGCCAACGAGCAGCTCACTATTGGCGCGTCCCCAACACTTTGGGAATTAGAAGGGGTCAGTGACTGGATTAATCGTATATGTGCCAATCAACCTGATTGGGTGATCCGCGCTGAAGCTACGCCTCGACAAATGCTGGCGCGTCAATTGATTGAAAAGCGCATTGATGCCGGTCTGACGTCTGAATTACCCAAACTCGAAGGATTGCACTCCCATCACCTCGGCGATTATCAATTGCAATTGGTCAGCCACCTGCCCGATGTGACCATGGCAGATATCCAAGACTTAGCGATCGTCTATTTGGATTGGGGAACCCGCTTTGCTGTCGAGCAAAGTCGTATTGAGGCATTGCAACGTCCACCCGTCCTCCACACTCAATCATGTCACCTTGCGCTTAATTATTTACTCACCCACGGCGGCATAGCATTTCTACCGTCTCTGGCTATTCAACCATACATCGACCGTGGACAACTGCATCTGGTAGGCACCAGCCCAGCATTGGTTCATCAGCTTTATCTTGTCTGGTTAGATGGCAGCGATAAATCACATTTAATCAATGATTTACAAAACTCTACTGGCCAGCTTATCCCAGAGTAAAAAAAACACGTTTGCAATGATAATTTCACTAGTCGGCGGTGAATTTTTGGGCTATCTTAACCTTTAAGGGTGACGCGCGCGTTGCCTGAATATCCGGCTGCACACACAGCCACGTAAATACATTAGCGTTAGGAAAGCACCACCATGGCACAGTGGGATCAATGGTTAAAACATGGCTCTCAACACAAAGAGAAGTTCAAGTCCCGACACCACGATTATTTTGATGACGAGGCACCACGCGGTAAAAAAGGTAAGAAACGTCAGCAGAATAAGTCACGCCGTCAACAACACGATGATGGCTTTTTCGGAGATGACCGTTGACAAACAGTCGCTAGCCCCCAAACAGATTGCATGACACGGTGGTCACACCGCCCTGCAGCAACAAAACGGGTTGAGGCGCATAGCGAGATAGCACACGCACAGCTAAATAGAATACAAGTAAAAGGGCAACGTCTTTCGGCGTTGCCCTTTTGTGTACTGCAAGTCACAACGGCCATCAATGGCGTACTGAAGGATATGTATTACGCCGTTGCCGCCTCCCAATTGGCCTGATGAGCAGTGACCTGAGCTCGGGCTGATTTCCAACGCGTATCAAGCTGCAAATCTACCCAGTTGATCGTTTTTGCTACACGCAATTGGCTGGCCGCGGGGACATCGGTGATAGGCAAGGTATCGAGAACGGCAACCGCGCTATCCCGGTCGTTACAGACCAACACCATATCACAGCCTGCTTCCAAGGCTGCGCGGGCGCGAGCCGGTGCATCGCCTAATACATGTGCCCCACCCATACTGAGATCATCAGAGAAAATCAGTCCTTTAAAGCCCAGCTGCTGGCGCAAGATCTGGGTCAACCAGAACGCGGACGCACTGGCGGGCCGCGCATCATGATGTGGATACACCACATGAGCCGGCATCATGGCATCCAGTAAGCCTTCCTCGATGAACGCTTTGAAGATGGCGAAATCCGACGAGTGCAACATCTCACGCGGATCATTCGGCGTCACCAGATGGGAGTCTTCCTGTACCCCTCCGTGACCCGGAAAATGCTTGCCCGTACTGGCCATACCCACCGTACGCATTCCTTGGGTGAAGGCGCGCGCATAACGAATAGCCTCCGCGGAATTGTCACCAAAGGCGCGATCTTTAATCGCTGCGCAGGCAAATCCTAAGTCCAATACTGGTGCAAAGCTTAAATCAATCCCATGCGCGATAAGCTCGGCGGCCATCAACCATCCGGCTTGCTCGGCAACGCTGACATCCGCCTTGAGGGCCCCATAAGACTGCGCCGCAGGAATACGCGTGAACGGCGCTTTAAAACGCTGTACACGCCCCCCTTCYTGATCGACACCAATCAGAATGTCGCGCCCCGCTGCTGCACGGATCTCCGTAGTGAGCGCCTGCAATTGCTCACTGTCATGATAATTGCATGCAAACAGGATGACACCGCCCACGCTAGGGTGCGCTAAGATCTCTTTTTCTTCACTGTCGATACGCTCTGCGTGAACATCCAACCATACTGGCCCCATCATATCTCCTTCATTCTGTTGTCAACCGACTGCCACGCAGGCACGTTATAGTGGCGCAAAGGCATTACCGGAACGTGAATGACTTGGCAATTGAAAACTTTATGACGTATTCATGCTGTGCGTCTGCCACGCTGACAGCCATTATCACAACAGAATAATCAAGCACTTTGCCTAGATTCGCAATCTGTTTATACTCGTGCCATGAAAAGGGAGTTCGATAAAGTAGCGCCCTATCAGGGATCCCCTAATCTGTCCGCGCAGGGTGTCAATAACGCCCAGTGGTTGCGCAATTTGTGCATTGATAAGGAACACACATGCCTCAACCCGCAGCAGATATATACATCGGTGTGATGTCTGGCACCAGTTTAGATAACATTGATGTCGTGGCAGTACGCTTTACACAAGCTGGGCACGTTGAGCCCATTGCGCGCCATAGTGAAGCCATGCCGCAAGACATTAAAGCAACCGTGATCAGTTTAAGTCGCGGCCATCCAGTTGCAATCACTGCGATTGGGCAGTTAGATCGCCGCCTTGGCGAGTGCTACGCCAATGCCATCAACACCTTGCTAGAAATCGCAAGCTTGCGCCCCAAACATGTCGCTGCAATCGGTTGTCACGGACAAACTGTGTATCACCAACCCAGTGGTGATTATCCGTTTACCATGCAACTGGGTGACGCCAATGTGATCGCAGCGCGAACAGGCATTACCACGGTTGCCGACTTTCGCCGCAAAGATATGGCATTTGGCGGCCAAGGCGCGCCACTCGTACCCGCATTCCATAACGATTTATTTTCCGATGCCAAGCAGCCAACCGCAGTGGTCAATATTGGCGGTATTGCCAATGTCTCCATGATATGTCCCGACCAACCCWTATACGGTTATGACACGGGGCCGGGAAATATGCTTATGGACGCGTGGATACAACGTCATAAAGGTCAAGCTTATGATAAAGACGGCGCCTGGGCTGCCAGCTGCTCCGCCTACCAGCCATTACTACAGCGTTTGCTCTCTGACCCTTATTTTTCACGCCCCGCGCCAAAAAGCACTGGGCGAGAATACTTCAACCTTGACTGGCTGGATCGCCACTTACTGGCGTTTTCACTCTCCCCGTCACAGGTGCAAGCCACACTACTTGCACTGACGGCACAAAGCATTGCCATGGCGATACAGCCTCATGAGCAAGGTCGCGTGTTTATCTGTGGTGGCGGCGCACACAACCAAGCGTTGATGGCAGCACTGCAGGCGGCGCTGCCTCAGTGGCATATTGCGCGCTCAGATGACGTGGGGATCAGTTGCGACGACATGGAAGCCATCGCGTTTGCATGGTTAGCCCGCCAAACCCTCTATAATCAGCCGGGCAACGTGCCCGCTGTCACCGGTGCTAGTCAGGCCTGCTGTTTGGGTGCCATTTATTTGCCCTTTTAGAAGGGGTATGAAGGAAATAGAGTGAGGCTTATCCGGCTGTATATGGTTAGCCGGATGAGCTTAAGCGACCTTGCCGTAAAATAGTGACAGGTTGGACATTGTCCATACGCTGAACATAAGCCTGATACTGATTGAACGGTAAGGGACGCGAGTAGTAAAAGCCTTGGCCAACATCCACGCCATAGCGTCGCAATAGCGCTTCCGCTTCTTCACACTCCACCCCTTCAGCAACCACCATGACCCCAAGTGAGCGCGCCATATCTGTCGTCGCACGTACAATGCTTTGATGGCGACCACTTTGGGGTAAATTGCGTACAAAGCTGCGGTCAATTTTCAACTCAGTAAATGGCAGCTGTGAGAGAAAATACAGCGATGAATAGCCGGTGCCGTAGTCATCAATCGATACCTCAATACCACTAGCCGACAGCTCACTGATCAAACGCTTCAGCCAATCGTAGTCTTCAACCATCACCGATTCAGTTAGTTCAAGAGAAACCAGATTCGTTGGTACATCGTATTGGCTTGCCAGATCAACCACTCGCGCCGCTAAGTTCGGGATATAAATGTCGGACGCACTGATATTGATGGACAGGCGCCGACAGTGACCGCTAGCAATTAACTGTTGCTGCTGTTGGAAAGCACGTCGAATCACCCATAAGGTCAAGTTGTTGATAATACCCACATCCTCAGCCATGCGCACAAAGACATCGGGGGAAATCTGCCCAAAGCGTGGATGCATCCAGCGTGCGAGTACTTCAGAACCATGAATGGAGCCTGTTCGTAAATCAATTTGAGGCTGGTGATAGAGTTCCAGCCCATCGTTTTCAATTGCCTCACGCAGATCTGCTACTAACGAAACATGAAGCTCGTGATACTTGTGTTCGTGGTTGTTAAAGTGGGTATATCCTCCGAGCACGGAACGATGTTGCTGCRGTGCTTGCATGGCGCGATTGATCAACAGGCTTGGGTGCGCGCCATCAGACGGATAATGACACACGCCGATTCGCGCATTGATGTGGGTAATAAAAGACCCGATGGCAAGTTCACCGTTAAGTCCCTCAATGACGGACTCTAAAATATGGTTACATGTCTCTAAGTCCGCCTCCTGAATCAAGAAGGTAAATACCCCCTCTTTGAGGCATCCGAGTTGTTGGAAAGGGGTGTCTGATTCCGTATCAATCTGATAAATCTGTTCAACATCCAAGGCTTCTAGAATTCGATCAACGATCGTATTGATATACGACTGGCGCGTATCTTCATCAAGGTAGGGCAATAGATTATTGTAGTTGTCAATGGTTACACAACATAGGTTAAAGCTAATATTACGAGCAATGAGCTCATTGATCGCAATGTGAACCACATTGGTATTAGGCAAGCCGCTTAATTTATCATGCGTTAAGGAGTCCATGGCGTTCATTCGCTGGAACCGGAAACGCTCGGCTAAGGCAACCGAAAACAACATCATGGTGAGGCCCATGGAAAGCATCAACGCATAACGGCTCATTAAGGTGTATTCGCTGTAGCCGAGCAGCAGCGCATAAAACGCTAATCCACCCGCCATTGCAGGTAGCCACGACAACCCAAATAACAGCAACCAAAATTTACCCGGTTGCCACTGTTYGATTAAAAAATAGATGACTAACCCATAAATCGGCACTTGAGACAGTAACACTAACGACGCGGAAATATACGGTGGAGTGATAAATGTAAGCAGCGCCAAGCCAGCTAAAGCACCTGTCGCCATCAAGAACATGGAACGGACACGTTGGTAGCCGCGACTGCGCTCAAAATCGAGGAAGAAGTAGGTGAACCACAGCGCAATGGTCAGCAAGCATACAGCAAATGCTAGGATATGGTTACTGACAAAAACTTGGGCCCAATCCGGTAAAAAATAGCGACTGAAACCATGATTAGCGCTAATCAAAACCGTCGCCATCAATGTGTTTAAAACATAAATCAAGTACACACGCTGTCGGCTGTAAACGTAAACTCCAACGCTATAAAGCGTGACTAACAACATAAAAGTGATAAAACCGCCCCACAAAAGATGAATAGCTTTGGCGAGTTGGTCGTAGGCTTGATGTGACATCACCCAAAGTGGCATGGTTGGCATATCACTCGATGTCACTTTGATTAGCAATGTATTCGCTTTATCAGGTAGGAGCGTGACC
>NZ_MUFL01000046.1:0-28002 GCF_001995355.1 Salinivibrio sp. PR919
GGTGGAAGGCATCGGCTTGCGCACCAGCACGAACGTAATCTTCTTCATTACTGGCCGCCAACGGCTGAGGTGGGGCAAGCTGAAATTGACGACGTAGAACCTCATCATTAGTGGTCTTTTCGTCAAGCGGTGAGAGTGGTGTTGACTCATTGGCATCACCGGACATCAGGGCGAGCATCAACGCAAAATCAGAGCGACGTCCTTGCGTCACTGCATGATTCAGATTGTCTCCAAACTGCACATCACTAATGATGCGTGCTTTGTCGATGGTGTGCACTGTCACTGTCGGCGCCTTACCTTACATGTCAAACCAATGAGTCGGTTACTTTGGTTATCGGCAAGGCGCAGAGAACTTTAGTTTTTTTTTGCCTACTGAGCGTTTTAACTGACTTTCGCTAACCGCGGCTTCAGTGGCTGAGTTTGCTGGCCAGCAAAGTGACGCATGGAAAACTCAACGCGCGCTTCGGGTAACGGTGGATAGCGACAAGGCGGTAAAGACTCGATCAATCGCAGTCTGGGCAACAAGCCACAGCCATTGGCGATTTGAATCGCAAGCCCGGGACGAGCATTGAGCTCCAACACCATTGGGCCTTTGTCTTTATCAAGCACCATATCGGTGCCCATGTAACCGAGCCCAGTCATCTCCCACGCACTGGCGGCAAGGGTGAGCAATTGCTGCCAATGTGGAACCCTAAGCGTATACAAGTCTTGGTGCGTATCAGGGTGGTGAGTGATGGGGCTGTTAAATTGCACCGCTTTTAATGCATAACCAGTTGCAAGATCCAGCCCAACCCCAACCGCGCCTTGGTGCAGGTTAGCCTTACCGTCTGACGCTGAGGTTGAGAGACGCATCATCGCCATCACAGGATAGCCTTGAAACACAATCACACGAATATCAGGCACGCCTTCATAACTAAAGCCGTTAAAGCTGTCATCGAACGCGATTAAGTTCTCAACCACCGCCACATCGGCTTTACCGCCGAGGGAAAACAAGCCCGCCAAGGTGTTGGTAATATGGCGTTCAACGTCGTCATGACTGACTTCTTTGCCGGAGGCTTTAAAATAGCGCCCTTGGTGATTTTGAGTGATCACCATGATCCCTTTACCGCCAGAGCCCTGGGCTGGCTTAATCACAAAGCCCGGCCAGTTTGCGACCATAGCGTGAATGCGCTTAACATCCGCTTGGCTATCAATCACACCAATCAAGTCCGGCACCGTCGCGCCGGCTTGTTGTGCAATCAGTTTGGTTTTGAGCTTATCATCCACCAGTGGATACAAGCGTCTATCGTTGTAGCGGCCAATATAACGAATATTGCGTTGGTTCATGCCCATCACGCCCGCGTCATTGAGGCGAAAGGGCGACGCCAGTTTAGCGAGGAGTGTTCGCATCATCACCTCCTGAGGTGGGCGCAAGGCCGTGACTTTTTTCATTAGCAGCAAGTGGGCGGAAGCGCTTCAGCTCAGAGAGGCGATAGCCCGTGTAGTTACCCAGCATTAAGATCAGGGCCAGAATCACTAACTGCACACCAATGAAGTTAAAGGTCAGATGGCGAACCAACTCATTGGTCATCGCGAGATAGACCAGCACGGCGGTGAGAAGCGAGCCGCCTCCWTGAACAACCACCTCTTTGGCGCCTTCTTCTTCCCATAGAATGGACATCCGTTCTATGGTCCATGACAAGATGATCATTGGGAAGAAGGTAATGGTCAGTCCTTCGATTAAGCCGATGTGGAACGCAATCACACTGAACACGGCGATAATCAAAATCACGGTAATAATCACCGCGGAGATTCGCGCCACCAGCAATAAGTTGAGCCGGGAGAGATAACTTCGGATCACCAAGCCCGTACCAACAATCAGCACAAAGCCAACAATGCCGGTGATTAATTGGGTTTGCACAAACGCGACTGCAATCAATACTGGCATAAAGGTGCCAGAGGTTTTTAAGCCAACAATGACCCGCAAGAACACCACAATCAGCGCGCCAATTGGGATAAGCATGATGGTTTTGAACATCGCTTGCTCTTCAATCGGCAAGCTATGGATCGAAAAGTTGAGCAGATCGTCGGCGTTCACTTTGGCGGTGGTCGCCTGCTGCGGGCTGATATCCTGAGAAATGATTGAGAAGTTGACATGACTGTGCTCACCGCCTGTCACTTCAAGCAAAGGACCGCCCCGTTGGTTCCATAGGAGAACGTCGTCGCGATGGCCATTTTGTCCGGTGGTGAGATCGAATAAATGCCACTGTGTGTCTTGCCACACTTGGATCATTGGTGAGATGCTTTGGCGACGGCGACCGTCTTCTAACTTCAAACCACCCACAACGCGGGCATGGATCCCTTCTAGCGCCAATGTCTTTTGAACCGCATCTGGCTTATCAAAGGCGTTAAGCAACAATGCCGCGTTTTGGCTGTCGGTGCTGTTAAATTGTTTGATTAGCTCTCTGGTCAGGGTGATGTTATCCGCCGAACGAGAGCGAGCACGATCGAGTAAGGCGAGCGCAGCGTTTTTAGCCGCATTGTCCATTACCGGGGCAGCAACGGTGTCGTGCTCCGGTGGCGTCATGGTATAGCGGGCACTGTCATCCACCAGCATTTGGTTTTTGAAATAAAGGGTTTGTTCGCCGGTGGCGGTGCGCGTTGACCATTGCGCTTGGCGACCATAGTCGGTGTCAAGCAAAGAAAACCCATAGCCTGATGACGAGGTGCTTTCGTCAATCAGAGTCAGGCCGGGTTGGCTATCGGGCGCGGCAAGATTCACCTTCACCGGCCCACCGGTGGCATCAAAATTGATGCGCGCTTCAATCTGCCACACTTGGCGAGTTTCATCAGCGAGCCATGGCACGCCGTAAACCATATGACGGTATGCGCTTAACGCGATACCTGCCAAGACCAGAAAACCGATTAAAAAGTAAAATGGAACACGTGAAACCATAAAGGTGACCTATTTTTGGTTAGCGTCGTTACTGCTAGCGTCCGGTTGCGTTTCAGGCTCGTACTTGGGGTGAATATGTTCTTGGCTGACATCGACCACTGCGAGATCTTTGAAGAACTCTCGGCCCAGTAGGACGGGATATTCCATGTTGGTGCGATCAGCGAGCGTAAATTGGGTTTTTTCGTGGATACTGCCGACACGGATCCAAGCTTCCACAACTGGACGGCGATCGGTTTTATCGGTGGAAGATTGGCGAATACGCACCCAGCGCTTCACCGGCATTTCCATAAACACGGGTTCGTCGTTATTTTCGCTGTGATTGACGTTAAACTTCACCCAAGTATCACCATCGCGCTCAAATTCTTGAATATCCACAGCATTCAATGAAGATGTTTCGGCGCCGGTGTCAACGCGAGCTTGGAATGTGCTTTCTACCGCGTCAAACCATACCCATTCACGGGCACCCAAYAAGACTTTATCGTCGTTGACCGGGACACGAACCACTTTCTCTTTCACCTTTACTTCCGGTTTGGCATCCGCCATGTTGGCGTACACTTTCGCTTGGGTACGCTGCATCACTTTCAGTTGGCTTTCGATCGCACTGATTTTGTCAGACAGACGAGAAAGCGCATCATCATGATTCGATAATGACGTGGATAGAGTTTGCTGTTGCTGATTGGTTTGTGCGGCAACATGGTCAATTTTGTCCAATGTTTCTTGGTGTTGGTGCTGTGAGGTGAGGGTACAACCTGACATCGTTAAAAAGAGCGCACTAATCAGTGAGCAGCGAAATAACATCATAATCTCCAACCGGTGCAAAAATGGCTCAATCACGCCTCAGTCAGGCGCCGAACGGTGAGCGCAAATTCTAATCGATGCGGCGAAGATGGGTAGGGGTATTCTGTCAAAAGTTAGTCAGGATTGACTGAGTGATGGTTTTATCGACGTTTTCTGTCACTTTTTGCCCGTTATCTTTTTGATCTGGATAGAAAATATGGCGTGAACGGGAAATAAAGTCGAGGCGGTTAAATAATGTTCTGCTTGCTGAACGTCAAGCCAAGGTGCGCCTCTTGTCAAACCAAGAGGCGCACAATCATTAATCAGGGTTACGTGCGACCAAAATGGCACGTTTAGGGGCGGGATAGCCTTCTACCGTAAGATGCGGATTGGCAGGGTCAAGGTAATCGGGCAGTGAATTATGGGTCATCCACTCGGTACTGCGCTGCTCATCCGTGGTGGTGACGCACTCATCGACAATACGCACATCGACAAATCCGACTTTCTCCAGCCACACTTTTAACGCGCGGGCAGACGGGAAAAAGTAGACGTTACGCATTTGTGCATAACGGTCGGAGGGGACCAATACCGCGTTTTCATCGCCGTCAATCACCAGCGTTTCCAGTACCAGCTCGCCATCTTTACGCAATTGATCTTTGAGTTGGATCAGATGATCGAGCGGGGAGCGGCGGTGATATAACACACCCATACTAAACACAGTGTCGAATGCACGCAGCGCTGGTAGTTTTTCGATCCCTAAAGGCAAAAGGTGAGCGCGCTGGTCGTTGCCCATCAAGCGGCGGATAGCGTCGAACTGCATCAAGAAAAGCTCTGATGGATCAATACCGACGGTCAGCGCAGCGCCTTCCCCCAACATACGCCACATGTGATAGCCATTACCACAGCCAACATCCAAGATGTAACGGCCTTTGAGTGGCGAAATATGAGGAAGCACACGATCCCATTTCCAGTCAGAGCGCCATTCGGTATCAATATCAATGCCATGCACCTGATACGGACCTTTGCGCCACGGATGGAAGCTACGTAATAAGTTTTCGAGTTTTTTGCGTTCACCGGACGGCAGGCTTTGGTCATCGCCAATACGCACCGCATCTTTCAGTTCAACCGTCTCGGGCGCGGTAGTTGGGATCTTATTAAGCACCTTAATCCACTTCGGCATATCGCCATGCGGCTGGTTTTGCCACTCCGCTAATTGGGCTGGGAGAACCTCCAACCAGTGGCTTAGGCGATTTTTGGCAATAAGCTGATAGAAGTCAGAAAAATCAAACATGAAACTACTCGTACCGGTTGGCTTACTTGATGGCTAGCATAGAGCCGAAGTTAAAACACTGGAACCACATGGCAACACTACTAAAACCGATATCACTCAATCGGGCTTTGTGGGTGCCAATACTGTCTGGACGCATGACGTTCTCAAGGGCGCTACGCTTTTGGCTAATTTCTAGCTCGCTGTACCCATTGGCACGTTTAAAGTCATGGTGTAGGTCAATCAAAAGCTCGTTGGCGGTGTCATCATCAAAGCAGTACTTTTCCGATAAAATCAGAATGCCACCGGGATTAAGTCCTTGATAAATTTTGTTTAACAAGGCTTGGCGGTCGTCAGGACTTAAAAATTGCAGGGTAAAGTTAAGCACAACCATAGACGCATTTTGGATCTCGATATCTCGAATATCCGCTTCTTTGACCTCTACGTCAGCGGCACCACGGTATGCATTTACATGGAGACGACAGCGTTCGACCATCGCCGATGAGTTATCTACCGCGATAATCTGGCAGCTTGCGTGTTCGATATGGCGACGCATCGATAAGGTGGCCGCGCCCAATGAACAGCCCAAATCGTAGATATTGGTATTTGGCTTGGCAAAACGCTGCGCCAACATCCCAATCGCCGAAATGATATTGCTATAGCCCGGTACGGATCGTTGAATCATGTCCGGAAAGACTTCGGCGACGTTCGCGTCGAAGGTAAAATCACCCAGTTTTTCAATGGGCGCCGCGAAAATTTTATCCTGATTAGCCATGAGAGCCCCTACAAATCAGCCAATGCCCAGCAGTAAAAGCGGCGTATTGTAGTGAATTTTTCCCCGTCTGTCTTTATTCTGCCTTGCCATTGTCCCAGGCGATTACAGCAGCGAGAACTGCTGTGACTGTGCCGCCCGTTGCACACTGGCGAGAGGGGGTGATAATTCAAGGCGTTGGTAAAGCGCCGCGGCAAGCGCAGGAGCCTGATCATTATCTGAAGTATGGATCATTAAATAAGGTGTTTTCCCTTCATTCATCCAGWGCTGCAATTTGGCGATCCACGGCGTAAAGAACGCGGCATTTTCATCGAGAGTTGGGTGACCGATAAAGCGCACCATGGGCGCATCATGGGTGGCGATAGCATGAACCGGCACGCGGGGCTTTTTCTGTTGTGCGTCAATAATCGCCGGCGAGTCCGGTTTGGCGGCGAACACGGGGCGGCTGTCCATGATCACACGATTCGCCTTATGTTCCAGTAACAGGCGATTCAATTGACGCTCGGCGTCGCCTTTGGCAAAAAATGCTGGGTGACGGACCTCGACGCCAACTGAAAAATCCGCGGGTAATTGCTTTAAAAAAACAGCCAATGCCGGCAAGCCCTCGGGACCAAAACGGGCAGGGAGTTGGATGGTCCATTGCCCTACCTTTTCATGGAGCGGCGCCATCAGGGTGATGAAATCTTGCGTCAATGTTTGTGCATGGCGCAATTGGCACTGATGGGTAATGGTTTGCGGAAATTTAAAGGTAAACCGAAACGTATCCGGCGTAGCCGCGGCCCAATTGGCGACTGACGTGCTCGAGGGTGAGGCATAAAAAGTCGTATTGCCTTCAACCGTATTAAACACCTCCGCATAGCGCGCTAAACGATCGGCCGTCTTAGTGCCCGGAGGATAAAAGTGATGTTGCCAGCTGGGGTGGGACCATTGTGTCAGCCCAAGGCGCAGGGGCGGTACGGAAACGTGATTTAACGTCAGGGACATGGCTTGGCTTTTATCGGTCAATCGAGATGGTGATAGCCTAATCGGAAGTGCGCCAAAAAACCATTCATCGCCCAAACAGAATAAAAAAGCGCGATCGCTTTACCAAGGGAGGGGCTTTTCCTTTATAATGGCAGGTCTTTGACAGTAACGGCACCAATGGGGGCGTACCGTCAGGTACGACAGACGCTGTTACCCGAATTCCCCTCAGTATTTGGCAGGCTTGTGCCCAAGGGGGCAAGCGGAATAATCAGAATCAGATCAGGAATACTCTATGCGCACCCAATATTGTGGTCACCTGAATAAAGCCCATGTCGGGCAAGAAGTAAGTCTTTGTGGTTGGGTTAACCGTCGTCGTGATTTGGKCGGATTGATTTTTATCGATATGCGAGACCGTGAAGGGCTCGTGCAGGTCGTGATCGATCCTGATATGGGTGATGTTTACGAGCAAGCGAACAAGCTACGTAACGAATTCTGTATCCAAATTCGCGGTGAAGTGCGTGCGCGTCCAGACAGCCAAATCAACCGTGATATGGCGACCGGTGAAGTTGAAGTGGTGGCAACTGGGTTAGACATCATTAACCGCAGTGCCCCGTTACCGATCGACTTCAACCAATTCATCTCTGAAGAACAGCGTTTGAAGTACCGCTATCTTGACCTGCGTCGTCCAGAAATGAGCGACCGCATCAAATTGCGTGCGAAAGCGACCAGCTTCGTCCGTCGTTTCTTGGATAGCAATGACTTTTTGGATATCGAAACGCCGGTGTTGACCAAAGCRACSCCAGAAGGCGCRCGTGAYTACTTGGTKCCWAGCCGTGTGCACAAAGGCARCTTYTATGCSYTGCCRCAATCRCCWCAGCTGTTTAARCAGTTGTTGATGATGTCMGGKTTYGAYCGTTACTACCAAATCGTGAAGTGCTTCCGTGATGAAGACTTGCGTGCTGACCGTCAGCCAGAATTTACACAGATCGATATCGAAACCTCGTTCATGAGCGCCGAGCAAGTGCGCGAAGTGACCGAGAAAATGATTCGCGAAATGTGGCAGTCGCTGCTTGACGTCGACTTGGGTGCCTTCCCAGTCATGAAATATGAAGAAGCGATGCGTCGCTTTGGCTCTGACAAACCGGATCTGCGTAACCCGCTTGAAATCGTCGATGTGGCGGATCTGGTCAAAGACGTTGAATTTAAAGTCTTCTCAGGCCCAGCAAACGATGAAAAAGGCCGCGTTGCCGTCATCCGTGTACCGGGCGGTGCCAGCCTGTCTCGCAAGCAAATTGACGAATACACCAAGTTTGTGGGTATCTATGGCGCCAAAGGACTTGCATGGCTGAAAGTCAATGACCGTGACGCAGGCTTGGACGGTGTTCAGTCACCGGTAGCGAAATTCCTTAATGCGGACGTGGTTGAAGGGATCCTTTCACGTACTGAAGCACAAACCGGTGATATCATCCTGTTTGGCTCAGATAAAAAGTCAGTAGTCACCGAAGCGTTGGGCGCATTGCGCGTGAAGCTTGGTCTGGATCTCGAACTGACAGATACCCAAGCATGGGCACCGCTGTGGGTGGTTGACTTCCCAATGTTTGAGGAAGACGACGAAGGTAACCTTCATGCAATGCACCACCCATTCACCGCGCCAACTGACGTGACCCCAGAAGCGCTGAAAGCGAATCCGGCAGCGGCGAACTCGAATGCTTACGACATGGTTATCAATGGCTATGAAGTGGGTGGCGGCTCAGTACGTATCCACAACCCAGAGATGCAAGCGGCAGTATTCGAAACCCTTGGTATTGGCGAACAAGAGCAGCGCGAGAAGTTTGGCTTCTTGCTGGATGCACTCAAATTTGGTACCCCACCACACGCAGGTCTGGCGTTTGGTATGGACCGCTTGGTGATGCTGCTGTCTGGCACTGAAAACATTCGTGACGTGATTGCTTTCCCGAAAACCACGGCAGCGGCCTGTTTGATGACAGATGCGCCAAGCATTGCTAACGAAGCAGCGCTTGAAGAACTGGCGCTTAGCATTACTGCGGCGGCGGAACAAAGCGAGTAACGTCATCCAGAGACGATAAGTCCGWTCACGGGCAACAGCGTTTGTCCGTTAACTCCCATGACTAAGTGCGATACCTATCTCGCGGTATGGCCTTAGTATGCGGGGATTTTCATCAACGCGCCTCCGACTGCAAAGCCAAGGCGCGTTTTTTCTTATTACTCCTTTCACGTGAGGGGAGCGCAAAAAACGGAGAGTCGATATGGCAGGTCACAGTAAGTGGTCGAACATTAAACACCGTAAAGCCGCTCAAGACGCGAAGCGCGGTAAGATTTTCACCAAACTAATCCGAGAAATTGTGGTGGCAACCAAAGAAGGTGGCCCCGAAGCAGAAACCAATCCTCGCCTGCGTGCCGCGGTCGATAAAGCGCTGTCTAACAATATGACCCGTGACACCATCAATCGTGCGATTTCGCGCGGTGCGGGCGGTGATGGCGACGACAACATGGAAACGGTGATCTACGAAGGCTACGGTCCTGCGGGGACGGCGGTGATGGTAGAGTGCATGACCGACAACCGTAACCGTACCGTGTCTGGTGTGCGTCACGCATTCTCAAAATCAGGCGGTAATCTGGGGACAGATGGTTCGGTGAGCTTCTTATTCGAGAAAAAAGGTGTAATCACCTACGCTTCAGGGCTTGACGAAGATGCGGTGATGGAAGCCGCGTTGGAAGGGGGAGCCGATGATGTGGTGACTTACGACGATGGCTCGATGGATGTCTACACCACGCCAAATGATTTCGGCAATGTAAAAGATGCCTTGGACAAAGCGGGTTTCGAGGCAGAGCGTGCTGAAGTCACACAAGTACCGTCGACCAAAGCGGAGCTGGATGCGGATACCGCCCCTAAGCTACTGCGTCTTATCGATATGCTAGAAGACCTTGACGATGTGCAAGAAGTCTACCATAACGGTGATATCTCCGACGAAGTGGCAGCGAGCTTAAGTTAAATGGCAATCATACTGGGCATTGACCCAGGTTCGCGGATCACCGGCTACGGCGTGATCCGCCAACAAGGCCGGCATTTGGAGTACCTTGGCAGCGGCTGTATTCGTACCGACAGTGAGGATTTACCCGGCCGGCTCAAGCAAATTTATGCGGGGGTGAGTGAAGTGATCACCCAATTTCAGCCGGATAACTTTGCGATTGAGCAAGTGTTTATGGCGCGTAATGCCGACTCCGCGCTGAAGTTGGGTCAAGCTCGCGGCAGTGCTATTGTCGCGGCCGTGAATGCAAACTTACCGGTGTCAGAATATGCGGCCCGTTTGATCAAACAAGCCGTCGTGGGGAAAGGCAGTGCGGATAAAAAGCAGGTGCAGCACATGGTCACCCATATGTTGAAGCTCAATGCCACCCCACAAGCCGATGCTGCCGATGCGCTTGCCGTGGCGATTTGTCATGCGCATACCTATCACACCATGATAGCGATGGCAGGCAAAGCTAGCTCCGCGCGTCGCGGGCGGTATCGATAAAAGCGCTTAGGGATTTTGAATACAGAGCGCTTCGCTTACGGAGTACGGAAAGAGACGAGACGCTTCGCTTCTAGAGACTAGAGGCTAGAAACTGGATAAAGCAGATCATGCTCGCACTGAGGCTATTGCTTTTTCTGTACTCTGTATTCCGTCATCGGTATTCGGGATCTTGAACACAGAGCGCTTCGCTTACAGAATACGGAAGAGCAGGAAGTAGTGCCTAGGATCCCAGGACCTAGGCCCTTTTTCTGCAGGGACAGGCACGATATGCTTTTCCGTATTCCGTATTCCGTATTCCGTATTCCGTATTCCGCCCGTCGTCAATCAGACTGGATATAGATCCAGTTATTATTTATCCTTGTCGACAAAGTAAAAAACTGAGAGCACATTGTGATAGGCCGATTACACGGAACCCTGCTAGAAAAGCAGCCCCCTGAGATTTTGATTGATGTCAATGGCGTTGGCTATGAAGTGAGTATGCCGATGAACTGTTTGTATCAATTGCCAGAAGTCGGTGAGGTGGCCACCATTTATACGCATTTTGTAGTGCGCGAGGATGCGCAGCTTTTGTTTGGCTTTAGTGGTAAACGTGAGCGAGCCTTGTTTCGAGAAGTGATTAAGGCCAATGGCGTCGGACCCAAACTGGGCTTGGCGATTTTGTCCGGCATGACGGCTCACCAGTTTGTCGATAGTGTTGAACATAATGATGTGTCCACCTTGGTTAAAATCCCCGGCGTAGGTAAGAAGACGGCAGAGCGTCTGGTGATTGAAATGCGCGATCGGTTGAAAAACTGGGAGGCATTTGATCTCTTTACGCCTTATACCGACGCCGCCGATGGAAGCGGTGCACCGACGCGTCAGGCGCCGACCACTGTCTCATCTGCTGCTGACGAAGCAGTGAGCGCGCTGGTGGCGTTGGGCTATAAAGCCGCGCAGGCTGAGAAAGTGGTGAAACAAATCGCAACCGACGAAATGAGCAGTGAAGACGTCATCCGACACGCACTGCGTTCAATGGTGTAATCCATGATAGAAGCTGATCGTTTAATCTCCGCGCAAGCCAATCATGATCGGGAAGAAGACGTGATTGACCGCGCGATTCGTCCCAAATTATTGGACGATTACCAAGGGCAAGATCATGTCCGTGATCAAATGGAAATCTTTATCCATGCCGCACGTAAGCGACAAGAGGCGTTGGATCATCTGTTGATTTTCGGCCCGCCGGGGCTGGGGAAAACCACCTTGGCAAACATTGTCGCCAATGAAATGGACGTTAATATTCGTACCACTTCAGGCCCTGTATTAGAAAAAGCCGGCGACTTAGCGGCGCTTTTGACCAACCTTGAACCGCATGATGTCTTATTCATTGATGAAATTCACCGTCTAAGCCCAGTGGTTGAAGAAGTGCTTTATCCGGCGATGGAAGATTATCAATTAGACATTATGATTGGTGAAGGACCAGCGGCACGCTCCATTAAGATTGATTTACCACCGTTTACCTTAGTTGGTGCGACAACACGGGCAGGCTCCTTGACTTCGCCACTGCGCGATCGTTTCGGGATCACCCAACGGCTTGAATATTACAATGTTCATGACTTAACGGGGATTGTAAAACGCAGTGCTCACTGCCTCGCGCTTTCGATGGAAGACGAAGGCGCAGTAGAAGTAGCACGCCGCTCTCGCGGGACACCACGTATTGCGAACCGACTGTTGCGCCGTGTACGAGACTATGCCGAAGTGAAAGGCAGCGGCCACATTTGCGCGGATATTGCGCAACGAGCACTGGATATGCTGGATGTGGATAGCCAAGGGTTCGATTACATGGACCGTAAGCTACTCAATGCCATCATTGAAAAGTTTGATGGTGGACCGGTTGGGTTAGATAATTTAGCGGCCGCGATTGGCGAAGAAAAAGACACCATTGAAGATGTGATTGAGCCGTATTTGATCCAACAAGGCTATTTGCAGCGCACGCCGCGAGGTCGCATCGCCACCCAACGCGCTTACCTGCACTTTGGCTTTGATCTACCGCAGCCCTAAAACAGGTCAAGCAAAATAATTGATAAATCGCCCCATTGGCCGCCAACCAATGGGGTTTTTTGATCTAGATTAAGGTTATGTAGCACGTGACCCCGTATTGTGGCGACAACTGCCCGTGTCAGTCGCATCGCGTGAGTGAGAGCTAGCTTCAAAGGCTGCGCCATCATCATCGCTTTTCTTTGTGGTTAATCACATTTTTATAAATTATCGTCATTGGCATGCTGGTTTTGCAGCTTGCTCGACAAACCGATAACGACAAAGTTAACGACAACACATTGTGCGTCTAACATTAGAAATAGCTTAATTAGATTTATTTTAACTATAAGGCAACGTTAACGTTTCAAGCGTGTAACAAGCGAGCGGTTATTGAGAAAGTGTGTGTGGCTTTCCCCGCGTCAGCAGTGGTGACAACTGCGCGCAGGGTGAGAAAGAAAAACGAACGATACCTCGTATCGGCACCGAGAAACGGTGTGAAGGAGTGACCATGATTACCGATATCGTCGATTTATCGCGGCTGCAGTTTGCGCTGACCGCGATGTATCACTTCCTGTTTGTTCCCTTAACACTCGGCATGGCATTTTTGCTGGCCATCATGGAATCCCTGTACGTGATGACCGACAAGCAAATCTACAAAGACATGACCAAGTTTTGGGGCAAATTGTTTGGTATTAACTTTGCGCTCGGTGTGGCAACAGGCCTCACCATGGAGTTTCAATTTGGTACCAACTGGGCGTACTACTCCCACTATGTAGGAGATATTTTTGGGGCCCCACTTGCCATTGAAGGACTGATGGCCTTCTTCCTTGAATCCACTTTTGTGGGCCTATTTTTCTTTGGTTGGGACCGACTCAGTAAGCGTCAGCACCTGATGGTGACTTGGCTGGTGGCCTTAGGCTCAAACTTTTCTGCGCTTTGGATCTTGGTGGCTAACGGTTGGATGCAAAACCCAGTCGGCGCTGAGTTCAATTTTGAAACCATGCGTATGGAAATGGTTAGCTTTGCCGAGGTGGTCTTTAACCCTGTCGCTCAAGTGAAGTTTGTCCACACAGTCGCGGCTGGCTACACCACCGGCGCGATGTTCGTATTGGGCATCAGTGCTTACTATCTGCTAAAAGGGCGTGACTTGGCGTTTGCTCGCCGCTCGTTTGCGATTGCCGCGTCGTTTGGTATGGCGGCTATCTTGTCAGTGATTGTGCTGGGTGATGAATCTGGCTACGAGCTTGGCGATGTACAAAAAGTGAAGTTGGCCGCCATTGAAGCGGAGTGGCATACCGAAGAAGCGCCGGCGGCGTTCACAGTACTCGGCCTGCCGAATCAAGAAACCATGCATACTGACTATGCGATTAAAATTCCTTATGTGATGGGCATTATCGCCACCCGCTCGCTAGATAAAGAAGTGACAGGTCTGCGCGATTTGGTGACTGAACACGAGCTGCGTATTCGTAATGGTATGGAAGCTTACGCATTGCTTGAAAAGCTGCGTGGTGGTGAGAAAACACCAGAGAACATCGCAGCCTTCAATGAAGTGAAAGGCGATCTTGGCTATGGGCTACTGCTAAAACCCTATACCGATAAAGTCGTAGATGCGACGGAAACCCAGATCCAGCAAGCCGCGCAAGACTCGATTCCACATGTTGCGCCTTTATTCTGGAGCTTCCGCATTATGGTGGCCTGTGGCTTTGCGATGTTGTTTATCTTCGGCATGAGCTTCTGGCAAACCACTCGTCAGCGTATTGGTGAGAAACCATGGCTACTAAAACTGGCGATGATCGGTATCCCACTTCCTTGGATTGCCTGCGAAGCTGGCTGGTTTGTTGCCGAATATGGCCGTCAGCCTTGGGCGGTGGGTGAGATCTTACCTGTGCACATGGCAGCTTCAAACCTGGCTGCAGGCGATATCATTTTCTCGATGATCGCTATCTGTACCTTATACAGCTTGTTCCTGGTGGCAGAGCTTTATCTGATGTTCAAATTTGCGCGCCTAGGGCCAAGTAGCCTAAAAACAGGACGCTATCACTTTGAGCAGCAAGGCAACCGAGAAGCGGACTTTAGCCGTCAGATTGAAGCATAAGGAGAGACAGCATGTTTGATTATGAAATTTTACGGCTGATCTGGTGGGTCCTCATCGGGGTGCTACTGATTGGTTTCGCCGTAACGGACGGCTTTGATATGGGCGTCGGCGCGCTACTCACGGTGATCGGTAAAACCGACAGTGAACGTCGTGTGATGATTAACTCGGTGGCGCCGCACTGGGACGGAAACCAAGTGTGGTTGATTACCGCAGGGGGCGCGCTGTTTGCCGCTTGGCCTTTGGTCTATGCAACTTCGTTTTCGGGCTTTTATGTCGCGATGATCATCACTTTGGCGGCCTTGTTCTTCCGTCCAGTTGGGTTTGACTATCGTTCCAAGATTGAAGACACCCGCTGGCGGACGCTGTGGGATTGGGGCCTATTTGCGGGTGGGTTTGTGCCACCGATTATCTTCGGGGTGGCATTTGGTAACCTGCTGCAAGGCGTGCCTTTCCAGCTCAGCGATCTGTTGATCCCAACGTACACGGGCAGCTTCTTTGCACTGCTTAACCCGTTTGCCTTGGTGTGTGGCCTAGTGAGCTTAGGCATGATTGTGTTGCAAGGGGCGACGTGGCTGCAAATGAAAACCACAGAGGCGCTGCATGAGCGTGCACGTGTTGTCGCGCAAATCAGTGCATTGGCAACCACGGTTTTGTTTGTACTTGCTGGTTTTTGGATCCAACACATCGATGGCTACGTGATTGTGGGCGAGATTGCCAAACAAGCCCAATCCAACCCATTGGTTAAAGAGGTTGCGGTACAAAGTGGTGCGTGGATGCAAAACTATCAAGCTATGCCAATCTTGTGGCTTGCGCCGTTAGCCGGTGCGCTGATGCCGCTGTTGGCACTGATCGCATCGCGCGTTGAACGCGGTGGTTGGGCGTTCCTRTTTTCAAGCCTGACCATTGCCGGGGTGATCCTAACGGCAGGCATTGCAATGTTCCCCTTCGTGATGCCATCAAGCACCTTCCCAGGCCATAGCTTGACCYTGTGGGATGCCACCTCAAGCGAACTGACCCTGTCTATTATGACGGTGGTGGCGTGTATCTTTGTTCCTTTGATTTTGTGTTACACCCTTTGGTGTTACATCAAGATGTTTGGTCGCTTAGATGCCAAGTTTATTGAAGATAACAAACACTCACTGTACTGATTAAGGAGCCTGCATATGTGGTATTTCACTTGGATTCTCGGCGTCCTGCTGGCTTGCGCGTTCGGTATTATCAATGCCCTTTGGCTTGAGCATACCGAGGCGATGGATAAAGACAATGAGTGATCACACTCACGCACCCAAGGGACGGGCTTTTCCCGGCCCTTGGCGCCTGCTCTCACTTGCCTCAGCCTTGTTTTGGGGCGGTCAAGTGATGTGGCACCCTCAAGCGCTTGCTGCGCAGATGGGGGGGTTTAATGTGCTCATCGGGTTGGGGTTGCTGTATGCAACCTGCATTGGCGTGATCCATGCGGTGGGCTTTAGCGCCCAAGGGCGCTGGAGCCAATGGCTAACGTGGCCGCCTTTGGGGTGGCTGGTGAGCGTAATGCTGCTTTGGGTATGGCTGATGCGTTAAGTGGCGCTACACATACGCTCAGGTAAACGTGGCATCGGCGTCAAGGTGCGTAAAGTGACATCCAAATGACAAAAGCACCCAAGTGGTGCTTTTTTCTGCATTTAAGCGCCGAAAAAGCGCGAAACTTTGGGGCATATCACTTCTCTTGGTAAGAATTGTTTAGAATCCGAGACTCGTATCGTGCGAGCATTTCTATGCGTAAACAACTTAGGTATAGTATTTGCCTATCTCTAAGCGACAATGGGTAAAGAAATGACAGGATCTGTGCCGTTTCGCTGGCCGATTCGCATTTATTACGAAGACACCGACGCGGGTGGGGTCGTTTACCACGCCAACTACCTCAAGTATTTTGAGCGCGCGCGCACTGAACTGCTGCGCGAAGTGGGTGTCAATCAACACACACTCTTTGACGACAATATCGCTTTTGTTGTTCGCCATATGGATATCGACTTTCAACGTGGGGCGCGATTAGACGATGCCCTTGAGGTTGTCACCACAGTGTCAGGCATCGGGCGAGCGACCTTGACGTTTTGTCAAACTTTGGTGAATTCTGAGCAACAAACATTGTGTGCGGCGACGGTTAAGATAGCCTGTGTCGACCCAACAGTGATGAAACCCAAATCGATTCCAACACAGATAAAATCGGAGATATTACGTGACCGCTGAACTTTCCATTCTCGACCTGTTTTTGCAAGCAAGCCTGCTTGTTAAGGGAGTGATGTTGATATTGCTGGGTATGTCAGTGGTGTCGTGGGCGATGATTATCAAACGCTCTAAAGTCATGCAGCAGGCTTTTGGTAAAGCAGAACGCTTTGAAGACCGATTTTGGTCGGGAATTGACCTTTCTCAGCTTTTCCAAGAAGTGCAAGCACGAAAAGACGCCCTGACGGGGAGTGAGAAAATCTTTTATTCAGGCTTTAAAGAATTTGCCCGTTTGCACCGCAGCAATGGCAAAGTTCCGGAGGCGGTTATGGAAGGCACAGCACGTGCCATGCGCGTCTCGCTTTCTAAAGAAGTCGAAGAGCTCGAAACGCACTTGCCTTTCCTTGCGACCGTGGGCTCGATCAGCCCTTACATCGGCCTGTTCGGGACTGTGTGGGGCATCATGCACGCATTTATTGCGTTGGGCGCGGTTAAACAAGCCACACTTGCTATGGTTGCCCCAGGTATTGCTGAAGCCTTGGTTGCAACCGCCATGGGTCTGTTTGCCGCGATCCCTGCGGTGATGGCCTATAACCGACTGACTGCGAAAGTCTCCAAGCTTGAACACAACTACATGAACTTTATGGAAGAGTTTTCAAGCATCTTGCACCGTCAAGCGTTTGCGGCAACCCAGGAGTAATCCATGGCGTACCAACCGAAACGACGCAAAATGACGGCAGAAATCAATGTGGTGCCATACATTGATGTGATGCTGGTGCTGTTGATTATCTTCATGGTGACGGCCCCCTTTGTAACGCAAGGGGTGGATGTTGAGCTGCCCAAAACGGCGGAAGCGAAAACCGCCGCAGAGCTAGCCAAAGAAGAAGACAGCGGTGCGTTTATCATTGTTGAAGTGGATAAGGACGSCCAACTAGGCTTGAGTGTGAATAATGGCGACATGGTTCGTGGCTTAAGTTTGCAAGACACCTTGGTACGCGTAAAAGCCGAGCTGCAGCTTAATCCTAATTCTCCGGTCTTAGTGGGAGGTGATGGCCGCGTGCCTTACTCGGAAATTATCTTAACGCTCGATGCGCTCAATCAGGCCGGTGTGTCATCGGTAGGTCTGATGACTGAACCTTATGAGTCATAGGGAAAAGCAATGAGCGAAACAAAGAAAGCCACCCCTAAAAAAGACTCGTTAGCGCCTGCGCTGGCGATATCTGCCGCGCTCCACCTTGTGCTCGTGATTGTTCTTCTCGTTGGCGCGGACTTTGGAAAAACAGCTACGCCAACCCCGAAAGCGGGGAGTACGATTGATGCGACTGTGATTGATCCCGCGGTGGTGAATGCACAAGCGCAGAAGATCCGCCAACAGCGTGCCCAAGCCAAGCAAGAAGAAGCGGAACGACTTAAGCGACTAGAGCAGCAAGCGCAGCGTCTTGAACAACAGCGTGAACAAGAAGAGCAGCGCTTACGCGAGGTGAAACGGCAAAAGCTTGAGGCTGAGCGCCAAGCACGTGAAGAGAAAAAACGTCTTGCCGAGCAAAAAGCCCAAGCAGAGGAGCAAGCGCGCATCGCGCGTGAAAAAGCCCAACAAGCAGAGCGCGAGCGTCAGCGTAAGCTGGAAGAAAAACGTCAGGCTGAACTCGCCGCGGAGCAGGCAGAAAAAGCGCGTCAGCAAAAACTAGCGGAACAACGCAAGGCGGAAGAGGCAGCGAAAAAAGCAGAGGCAGAGCGCCAACGCAAGCTAGCAGAGCGTAAAAAAGCGGAAGAGGAAGCCCGCAAAGCGGAGCAAGCGCGCCAAGAAGCAGAGCGAAAAGCCGAAGAGGCAAAACGCCGACAGCAAGAGCAAGAAGCGGCCTTGAACGATTTGTTCTCTGGCCTTGAATCTGAGGCCAGTCAGCGGCAAAGCGCACGCGGACAATTTATCCAAGATGAAGTGGCGCGTTATGGCGCCATTTTTACCCAAATGATCCAGCAACGCCTGCTTGTTGACGACGGATTTACGGGACAAGAGTGTGTGGTAAATATGCGCCTTTCGCCAACCGGTCTGCTTTTGGACGTAAAAGAAAAAGCGGGCAATACACGCTTATGTCGCGCAACTAAAACCGCGGTGGTATCTGTATCTCAGTTTCCCATGCCAGATGATGGCGACATTATTGCCAAACTGCGTGAGATTGAGTTAACGGTTAGACCTAACTAATTGACAGGAAAAAGACATGATGGAAGTGAGCCTAGCTGGTGGCACAAACACGATGACAAATAGATCTAGTCAAGCCATATGGCAGCGCGCCCGAACGCGCGGTATGGCGTTGATGACCATGCTATTTGCTTGCCTGCTTTTAGCCACGCAACCTGCACACGCAGCTCTCAAGTTAGTGATCACTGAAGGGGTAAACTCAGCCCGTCCCATTGGGGTGATCCCCTTTCAGTGGAAAGGGCAAGGTGAATTACCGGAAGACGTGTCGGGCGTGGTCGGGTCGGATTTACGCCGTAGTGGTAAGTTTAACCCGTTATCAGTTAGCGAAATGCCGCAAACCCCTTATCGCGACAGTGATGTCGACTATAACGCTTGGACTGCGTTGGGTGTGGATTCAGTACTAACTGGCACCATCACGCCAACGGCTGATGGCCGCTATCAAATTGATTATCAGTTGATTGATATCGTCCGTGGTCAACTCACCGGCGGAGAAAGTAAAGGATTGGGCGCGGACGGCCAGCTGGTCAAAACCGACGATCATTTATTGGTAAATAACCGCGCAACCGTGAAAGCCAGCGATTTACGCCGTTATGCGCATCGTATTTCAAATATTGTCTATGAAAAGCTGACCGGCGAAAAAGGCGCTTTCCTCACGCGTATCGCGTATGTCGTGATTGACGAGGATGCTGATTATCCGTATCAGCTGCGTTTATCGGATTATGATGGATTTAACGAGCGCTTGGTGTTGCGTTCAAAGCAGCCTCTGATGTCACCAGCATGGTCTCCAGATGGTCGCCAATTAGCCTACGTGAGCTTTGAAAATGGCCAAGCGGAAATCTTTATCATGGATATCTACACCGGTGAGCGTGAAAAGATTTCTTCGTWTCCGCGCCACAATGGGTCTCCGCGTTTTTCTCCAGATGGCAGCCAATTGGCACTGGTGCTCTCGAAAACCGGTAGCCTGCAGGTGTATACCTTCGATCTTAAAACCAAGAAGCTCACTCAAATTACGCACGGCCGCGCTAACAGCACTGAGCCATTTTGGGATCCAGATGGGAACTCGCTCATCTACACCTCTGACCGGGGTGGCAAACCTCAGATTTATCGCGTAAATTTAGCCGACGGGACCAGCAGACGTATCACTTGGCAGGGCAACCAAAATATGGGCGGGCAACTCACGCCAGACGGTCGCTTCTTGATTATGGTGAACCAGTCAGCGTCGGGATATAACATTGCCAAGCAAGACTTAAACAGCGGGGCGGTGCAAATTCTGACCAAAACCTTGTTGGATGAGTCGCCAAGTATTGCGCCAAATGGCAGCATGGTGATTTACAGCTCGGTATATGGACGTAAAAACGTGTTGTCGCTTGTCTCTGTAGACGGTCGCTTTAAAGCGCGGCTTCCGGCAACCAACGGGCGCGTGCGTGCACCAGCCTGGTCACCTTACTTATAAGTTTTTAATTTTAAACAACGTGCGCTAACTTTCTAGAAAAGGAAAATAGAATGCAAATCAATAAAGTACTAAAAGGTCTGGCGGTGGCACTGCCGATGTTTACCTTGGCCGCTTGTAGCTCAAGCGACAGCGCAACGGGCAGCGGTGCGGGCCAATCAACCAATCAAAACGGCACCACCGTCGTCTCTCCGGTTGACGGTCAAGGCTCAATGACAGAGCAAGAAATCCGCAACCAAGAGCTACGTCAGTCGCAAACCGTTTACTTCAACTTTGACGATTCGTCAGTTCTGCCACAATACGAAGACATGCTGGATGCGCACGCGACTTACCTGCGTAACAACCCAGCAATGGAAGTTGTGGTTGAAGGTCACGCAGATGAGCGTGGTACCCCTGAGTACAACATCGCGCTGGGCGAGCGCCGTGCAGAAGCGGTATCTAAGTACCTGCAAGCACTGGGCGTTCCTGCAAGCCAGATCTCAATCGTAAGCTACGGTGAAGAGAAACCATTAGTTCTTGGCCAAAGCGAAGACGCGTACGCGAAAAACCGTCGCGCAGTATTGGTTTACTAATCCTCCCTTTAGGTGATGGATAAAAGGTATGACAATGAACAGTAACTCTGTGCGAGCTCTCGCGCTGGCGTTACTGGTGAGTGTGGCAGCCCCAGTGGCTGCCGCACCTGCTCCGGTGACAGAAGTAGGGTCAGGTGGCACCGCCATTGAGCGCCTAGAGCGCATGCTGCAAGCGCGTAATCAAATGCAGCTCGATATGCAGCGTCAACTTGATCAAATGGCGCAAGAATTGAGCAATTTACGCGGTAACGTTGAACGAAATAGCTACGACATTCAACAAGTGGTTGAGCGTCAACGGGACCTCTATCGAGAAATCGATGATCTGCGCACGGCGAAATCCGCAGCGCCTAAAGAAACAAAATCCACTGATGAAAACCCATCAGTGAACTACACCAGCGATCAAACTGAAAACGCGGCGTATGAAGCAGCCGTGAATCTGATCTTAAAAGAGAAAGACTACCAAGGGGCGACCAAAGCGTTTAATGCGTTTTTGCAAAAATACCCAGAGTCTGTCTACACCGCCAATGCCCATTACTGGCTGGGCCAGCTTTTCTTCTCCAAGCGTGACTTTGAGCAGGCGAGCAAGGAATTTACTGCCGTAAGCCAGTTTAAAGATTCCAATAAACGCGCCGATGCCTTACTCAAACTGGGTTTAATTGCTCAGAAGAAGGGCAACACAGCGCAAGCCAACCAGTATTTCCAACAAGTCATTGATACTTATCCGGATTCTACCAGCGCTAAACAAGCGAAAAATGCGATGTAGGCAATAAGGTCCTAGGATCCTAGGGCCTAGGATCCTAGGAAAATGAATACAGAGCGCTTCGCTTACAGAATACGGGAAAAGGCAACTCGTGCGCGCATTGTCCTTTTGCTCTTTTCTGTACTCTGTATTCAGTCATCTGTATTCGGGAGTGGGAATACAGAGCGCTTCGCTTAAGGATTACGGGAAAAGCAAAATCTGGCACGATATGCTTTTTCCGTATTCCGTAATCTGTCGTCTAGAACCTAGAACCTAGAACCTAGAACCTAGAACCTAGGACCTAGGATCCTAGGTCCCAAGATCTAGGACCCAAGATCTAGGCTCTAAAACCTGCGCTCTAGGACTCCAGCCCCACTCACGTTATACTACCCGGACTGGAAGTAAGCATGAGTAATCCCATGAGCCAAGTGATTGAAACGTCGCAAAGGGTTTATCCCTTTCCGCCGAAACCTGTGGCATTGAGTGACGCTGAGAAAAAACAACATGTTGCACGCATTAAACAACTGCTAAAAGAAAAAGATGCTGTGCTGGTCGCTCACTATTACACGGACCCAGAGATCCAAGCGCTCGCCGAAGAAACAGGCGGATGCGTGGCGGACTCATTAGAAATGGCCCGTTTTGGTAATCAACATCCAGCCAAAACCTTAATTGTGGCTGGCGTTCGCTTTATGGGCGAAACAGCCAAAATTCTGACTCCCGAAAAAACGGTATTAATGCCTACACTGGACGCGGAGTGCTCACTGGACTTGGGTTGTCCGGCGGATGAGTTTACCAAGTTTTGTGATGCGCACCCTGATCATACTGTCGTCGTTTATGCCAACACGTCTGCTGCTGTGAAGGCGCGTGCCGATTGGGTGGTAACCTCGAGTATTGCGTTGGAGATTGTCGAACACTTAGACAGCCAAGATAAGCCGATTATTTGGGGTCCCGATCGCCACCTTGGTGCTTATATCGAAAAAGAAACTGGCGCTGACATGCTGCTATGGCAGGGTGAATGTGTGGTACATGATGAATTCTCGGCCCAAGCGCTTGAGAAAATGAAGCACCTTTATCCAGACGCGGCGATTTTGGTTCACCCGGAATCACCGGCGAGCGTGGTGAAAATGGCCGATGCGGTGGGCTCGACCAGTCAACTGATTAAAGCGGCGCAAACCTTGCCGAATAAAAAGCTGATTGTGGCCACCGACAAAGGCATTTTCTACAAAATGCAGCAAATGGTGCCGGAAAAAGAGCTCGTTGAAGCACCCACAGCCGGCGCGGGCGCGACCTGTCGAAGCTGTGCCCATTGCCCTTGGATGGCGATGAATGGTTTGARAGCGATAGAAAACGCGCTAGAAAACGGTGGTAAACAGCATGAAATCCACGTGGATGCWGCATTACGTGACAAGGCGTTGATCCCTCTTAATCGGATGCTTAACTTTGCCGCGGAAATGAAAGGGTAACACCGTTCCTAGGTCCTAGGAAAAGATGACGGAATACAGAAAGAGCAAAAGCCCCGATGTGCGCACGATTTGCTCTTTCTAGTCTCTAGTCTCTAGTCTCTAGTCTCTAGAAGCGATGCGTCTCGTCTCTTCCCATACTCTGTAAGCGAAGCGCTCCGTATTCCGTCGTCCAGGACCTAGGCCCCTTCCTGATCTTCCGCCAGTGTCGCACCGTGATGTGTAAGGCCACATAACATGATTGGCATCGCATTATATATTTCTTCAAATTGCGCTAACTCTTCTGCGCCTTGTGCTTCCATGGTGGATAGCGCCGTTTCTGGATCATAGAGCAAGCTGATTGACAGCACGACACCGCCGAGAAGGGCATTACTTTCGGTGTTTTCCGGCATCAAGGTTTCCCAATCATCACGCGTTAAACTCCAGCCTTGGAGCAAGCCTTCGGCAAAATCACGTGTTGCTTGGTTGACGATCTCTGCATCATCAAGAGCACAACCTTCTGGCCAGTGCCATTGTTTGTCTAACAGTTGTTGGCGCTGTTCATTCCAAATATCGACAATCAGGTTCGCGTAGTCTTCAAATTGCTCGTGATTTTCAAATGGTGCTTGTTCTGCACCGCCCCAAAGCACAGGCAGCCACTCACTGGGGCTAATCACATGGGGGGCCGCAGCCATGGCGGTAACAACGCCACGGGTTTGCATCTCATTCAATAGCTTGTCGCTATCGGCATGTTGGGCAAGAAATTCAGATAAAGTCATTACAAGTCTCAGCCAGCTGTTATCGTTGATGGTCGGAGTTTAACAGTTTTCGTTCTCGCTTGCGTTGTTACATCATGGATTCCCACGTCTTTCCATTCCAAATTCTCCAGCGAATAAGAGAATTAAAGTGGATGTGGCGAGAAAGCAGTCATTCGCACCAATAAAGGTGCTTAACCGGTTGACCCCAAGGCGGCAACTCACTATAGTACACCCCCGTTAGCGCAGATGGCTTTAGCTTCTTAGCGCTAAAACAATATGGTGAGGTGTCCGAGTGGCTGAAGGAGCACGCCTGGAAAGCGTGTATACGGCAACGTATCGAGGGTTCGAATCCCTCTCTCACCGCCATATTAAAAAAAACCGCCCTCGTGGCGGTTTTTTGCTATCTACAGTTCTCTTCTTACAACCACTCGCGTAATGCTTGTGCGCGAAATACCAATATTACCGGAACGCTTACATGTCGCGGTGATGTCTTATGCGGGTTTCACATTTGGTTACTGTCACTCATTGGTAGTGGTTTGAGTAACGGATTGGCGTTACGGCATTGATTATTGATCAGTGAAAAGCGCGGCACGGGCTTAGGCTGACAGTGTGATGCAATCGGGTGAAGCTCCTGAATAAATTGGTCTAGCTGATTATATTCCTCAACCTGCTTTAATAGCTTGGCTTGTTCTGCTGGGCTCATCGTTTTTATGGAGTAAACAATATACCGAGCCGGGCCTTCACAGGGCGAATAACCCATTGGGAAATACCGGCATTGATCAAGTGTTTCTGCGTACGTTTGATGGCTAACAGCAAGCAGCGCTTCCCTTAGGTGTTTATGCTGTACTTTAGGTGGCACACTTTCACTGGCTTCATTGTTATTAATAGCGGAATTACTCGCTGACTCTGGGTCTTTTGATGCGATTGACTGACATCCTAATAACATAAAACTCATTAAAAGAGTGAGTGTAATCGTTTTAATGATTGAAATTAAATCAATAGATTTCATAATAAACCTAAATAATGCATGGAATAAAACATCCTGACATCACTAAGGATACACCAAATAACAGAAAATTATTTCAAACTGATATTTTTATGTTGAGTTTTTGTTTGACGTTTCGTAGTTTGATTTTTCCTTTTACATGGAAGTGAATAATAAGGAAATTGAATGCAAAACAACAAAATGAAGCGAGGGCTCCTCGCGGGACTCGTGCTATCAGCCATTTCAGGCTGTAACATACAAGAGCAAGACAAGCCTGTCGTCACCATTGAGCCTCAAACACTTGAGGCAACAGAAATGAAGCAAGGGGTGGGATTACCACTGCAAATTCTCCCCCAAAATACCACGGTAGAGACTATAAAATTCTTCGAGAAGAATACCGAAGTGACGAAGAATTCTCGCGACCAATATCTTTTCTCACACGGTCTCGTGAATGCCGATCTTTCCGATAACACTGTGCTCTATGTGCCAACAAATACCGCTCAGAACCGAACAATCTCGTATGAGCTGACGACAGCAGATCAAATAATACGTGGCTCACTCACCATTCGCGGCGATTTAAAGTCCGATCCATTATTTTCCGAACAGTGGCACCTTAAGAACACCGGTCAGACCGGTTATGCCATGCAAGCGCAAACGTATCAAGCTTGGATAGATTTACGTACGGCGCAAGGGATGAGTGATGAGGAAGCGCGTCGCCGTTATCAATACGACCCTAGCATTCTTGTCTCAGGTGAAGACATGAACGTGTTAGCGGCGCATCAACAAAACATTACCGGCCAACAGGTAACGACTGTTGTGGTGGATTCGGGAATGGCAATTGCCCATGAGGATCTGGTTGATAATGTATTGCCGAATCGTTCGATTAACTTTGTGGATGGTACGAATGATCCAACAGCGACCGGTACCGGTGGCGACCATGGCACATCCGTCGCCGGTTTAATTGCGGCAAAAGGCTGGAACGGCTTGGGTGGACGTGGGGTCGCGCCTGACGCCAATCTGATTGGTATGAATTATCTTGAGGAACAGTCCAGCGCAAGCCAAGCGGCAAGCTACGGCATGACAGGTTCGGGAATTAGCGAAAACGAAAACATCGCGGCGTTCAACCGCAGTTACGGTATTTCAGCGCCAGCGTTTATTCCGACAGAGACGATGGATGAAACCATGTACCGCTATCCCACACAATACCTTCGCCAAGGTTTGGGGGCGCTGAATATTAAATCGGCGGGGAATGCCTTTGAATCGACGCAAAGCTGGGCTGAAGGCAATCAACTTTGCGATGATGCTCAAAACGGTATTGTTTCTGGACGATCACGCGTTCTTAGCTGCTATGACAGCAACTGGGATCCCGCCAATGCAAGCTTTTACACAGTGACGGTGGGTGCGACGACCACCGCAGGTAAAAAATCGAGCTATTCGACGGCAGGTTCCAGTCTTTGGGTTGCCGCGCCAGGCGGTGAATACGGTACGACAGAGCCCGCTATGGTGACAACCGATCAAATGTCGTGTCAGCGAGGTTATGCTAGTCAAGCGGCGGTCGATGAGTTTGAACAATCGAACGGGGCCTTTTTAGCAGCGCTTGGCGTCGAGGATTTTCATGCCCGAGTTTGGCCATTTAATACACCGGGGACCGACCTTAACCGTGACGTGAATCCATCATGCAATTACACCAACACCTTCAATGGCACCTCATCCGCTGCGCCAAATGTGACTGGTGTGGTTGCGTTGTTAGTACAGGCCAATCCGCAGCTTACGTGGCGACAAATCCGTTATATTCTCGCGGCAACCGCTGACAAGATTGATGCTGACGATCAGCCTATCTCACTGTTGGTAGGGGGAGAGGACAGTGAACGTACTGTGCCTGTGCATTTGGGATGGGTCGATAACGCTGCGGGGTTCTCGTTTAATAATAAGTACGGTTTTGGGCGTGTAAATGCCGGAAAAGCGATTGAGATGGCGACCCAGAACCCGATCAAATTACCGCCATTAGTAGAAAGTGAGTGGATTGATGTGTCCCCATCTGTGCCGCTCAGCATCCCTGATGCGGATGCAAAAGGGACCAGCTTGCGCTTTACGCTTGATGAAAGCCGTCTTGAAAAAAACCTTACCATTGAAGGGCTGCAATTTGGCTTTAATATTGAAAATGCGGATTTAACGGCCGTTAGCAACGGCGACCTGACAGGAAGCACAGCCGCGTCAGATATCGCGATTAAAGTGACGTCTCCGTCGGGTACTGAGGCAATCCTAGCTACGTCGCGTACGTCTCTAGGTGCCTATCAAGGGCTAGGCAACAGTGGCCATCCAGGATATGCGTATCATATCAGTGGACCAATGTTGGCCAATGCTTTTTTAGGTGAAGCCGTATATGGCCAATGGACGGTTGATATTGTCGATACAAATCGCGCCGATTTTGGTGATATATACAATAATCGCGTACCCAGCCAATTGACTGCAGCGCAAATTCGCGTCTATGGCCACTGATCCCATTGACAGAAACAAGATTGATAGAAAGGAGTTCATCATGAAAACAGCCGTAATGATTGTTATCACTGCAATGGGAATCAGTAGTGCCGCAAACGCAAGTGACATGGGTAGCATTCAGCAACCAGCACAATCTTCGATTGTGCAACCTATCGAGCGTAAAGCGACCACCGCGGAGCAAGCCATTGCCGAGAAACTAGGAGAGAATGCCACCTTATCCGATTTACCTGAACTGCAAAGTTACAAAGGGGTAAACCTAAATAATCAACCGCTGCAAGCGGGGAGTACGGTTTATAACGAAGTTACCCGCAGTGTGGGGAAAGTGACAGGCAATATCACCGTTTTGCTGAGCCATGGTTCCATTTATGACTTGGCAGAAACCCTCAAGCTCAACGTCACCTACTTTGACGAGCGCGCGAAATTAGGGCAGCTCAGTGCCGCGGGCCAGCATGATATCCTCGTCACCTTGGATAAAGTGCGCCGTTCTCCACAAGTTGCCTCGGCGCGCCTTGATATTGCAGAGAGCCGCAACCGTCCTCAGTAATCGGAGTCAATACATGGAGAAGAGCGAAGCTTGTTCTTCAATGTTTGCAAAAAACCGCCCTAGTGGCGGTTTTTTGCTGTTAGCGATTGGGCACAATTGTGTTATTTGGGAGTAAAGCCCCGCCGCTAGATACATCAGCTATGACTTGAGTGGATGTTAATGGAGTATGCTTGGCGTATTTCTTGCATTATTTTTGATAATGCATGGAAAGGCAAATGTTTGCCGTCAGATTGGCACCAAGACCCAAAGAGTATCC
>NZ_MUFL01000047.1:0-26937 GCF_001995355.1 Salinivibrio sp. PR919
CGTAACTCACTGGGTAGGAAGTTAATAAAATACACATCACCAGAGAGAAAACGGTGACCCACAACCTGCTCTACCCATTGGATTAATTGGGTTAAATTGCTTGCCAGCAATACTCCCAGCACACTGCCAATCAGGCTCCCCAACGCACCGGCGAATAGTCCATACCAAACAAAAATCCGTCGGATCAAGGTATCGCCTGCTCCCATCGTACGCAAAATCGCAATATCAGCCGCACGGTCTTTCACCGACATCATCAGCGTTGATACCACGTTAAAGCAGGCCACACCAATCACCAAAACCATGACCAGATACATAATCGAACGCACCAAATGGATATCGCGATACAAATAGCCAAATTCACTGGTCCAGTCTTTCATGTACACATAGGCGGAAAGGGTTTGACCGACCTCTCGGACGATACGTCGTGCCTCCAACACCGGCTGAACTTTGAGTGAGACCCCAGTAACCGCATCATCTAGCGCCATCAACTGCTGCGCATCAGATAGACGCATCAAGGCTAACGCATGATCAATCTGTCCGCCCAGCCGTAACAATCCACCCACTTGCATTCTCACTCGCTGAGGTGAACGCAACTTTAAGCTCGCATCCGCCGCGGGGATCATCACGGTTAACCAATCGCCTACCTTCACGCCTAAGCTATCGGCGACACCTTGCCCGAGCACGATATTTGATTGCCCCGCTGGCAAACTGTCCCAACCGCCATCAATAAACGCACCAATGCGACTCACTGCCGATTCGTCGCTCGGTGAAACGGCGCGGATCTGGGCAGGTTTAAGTGCACTGCCATGTTCCATCAACACGGTCATTTCCACGTACGGCGCCGCAGCCACCACTTGAGGATGCTGCAAGGCTTGGCGCTTTACTTGCTGCCAGTCTTCGAGCGGACCATTAACACCAAACACTTGCGCATGCGGCACCACAGAGAGCACACGCTGATTAAGCTCGCGCTCAAAGCCATTCATGGCCGATAGACCGACAATAATGACCATCACACCGATGGCAATGCCAATCACCGATGACAACGAGATAAATGAGACCAGCCGATTACGCTGGCGGGCACGACTAAAGCGGCGTCCAATGGCTAACGACAGTGGTTTCATTGCCCCTCCTCAGTGGCACTCACAGCAAGCAGTTGGCCATCTTGCATTCGCACTTGGCGGTCAAGTTTAGCTGCCAGCTCACTGTCATGCGTCACCACGAGAAACGCCGTCCCATGTCGTGCATTCAACGAACGCATCAAATCATAGATCTCCAAGGCTGTCGCATGGTCAAGGTTCCCCGTCGGTTCGTCTGCGAGAACCAGCTTAGGATCGTTGACTAACGCACGTGCGATCGCGACACGCTGACGCTCGCCCCCCGACAACTCAGCAGGACGATGGGATAAACGATGGCCCACGCCGACCGCATTCAACATCTCCGTTGCTCTTGCTGTGGCCGTCTTGCGTGCAACTTTATTGATCAGCAGTGGCATCATCACATTTTCGAGTGCCGTAAAGTCAGCCAGTAGGTGATGAAACTGATAAACAAATCCAAGCGCTTGGTTTCTTAGCTGCGCTTGTTGGTTCGCAGACATTTGGCTAATTGCTTTGCCCTCAAAATACACCTCACCCTCGCTCGGTGTATCAAGCGTCCCCAAGGTGTGCAACAAGGTACTTTTGCCTGAACCAGACGAGCCGACAATCGCCACAAGCTCTCCCGATGCAATGCTCAGAGACACCTGATTCAATACATGAATCGCCTGACCACCCTCTTGATAGGTTTTACTGATTTGGTGACAGGACAACAAAGACTCATTCATAACGCAGTGCCTCAGCAGGTTGAACAGATGCCGCTTTAAAAGCAGGGAAAAGGGTCGCTAACGTGCTCAGCAAAATAGCCAACACCATAACCATAACGACGTGAGTTGGATTGACGACCACGGGAAGCGCAAGGCCATTGCCTAGCAAACTCACCCCAAACAGGGCCATGATTTCATTGATATAGAGGGACGCAAGCACCCCCAATACGCCCCCGACCAATGCACCCAATAACCCACTGAGTGAGCCTTGAGCCATAAAGACAGCAACAATATCGCGATTTTGCATGCCTAAGGTCTTCAAAATGGCAACCTCGGCTTGTTTCTCCATCACCACCATAATTAAGGCAGCAATAATGTTGAATGCAGCGACAATAATGATAAGGCTGAGCATTAAGCTCATCATGTTCTTTTCCATCTTCACCGCTTGAAAAAGCTCTCCACGCCAGACGCGCCAATCTTGCCACGCTGCACTCTCTGCCATCGGTTTGAGATCGGTAATCGCAAAGGGATCGTCAAGGAAAAGGCGTAAATCTTTCGCTTGCTGCGGCGGAATACGCATTAAACGCGCGACATCATGGATGTTAGCCAGCATCAATTGATTATCGACATCAGTCCCAGTGTGAAAAATGCCCGCCACGGTGAATAAACGCTGCGCAGGGATCCGCCCAATCGGGGTAAACTGGCTCGCACTGGTGACCATCACGCGCACCTGATCGCCAACACGTAAACGTAAATTGCTCGCCATCGCCCGGCCAATGATGATTTGATAACGACCCTCGGCTAACGCTTGAATATCCCCTTGTAACAGATGGTCTGCCAACGGCTCATAAGCGGTTGGATCAATTCCTTCTAACAATCCTGCACTCAGCCCTGTTCGGCTTTGTAACACCGCCTCTGTGGTTTGAATGGGAGCGGTCGCCACCACATGTGGCCATTGTTCAACGCGGTTTTTTACCGCTGCCGTTTGTCCGTCCGCGATGACCGCATGCGGCAGTACGCCTAAAATGCGGCCTTTTAACTGGGCTTCAAAGCCATTCATCACTGATGACACGGTGATCAAAGCGAGCACACCTATGGCAATTCCTGCAGTAGACATAGACGACACAAATCGCCCAAAACGATCGGCCGATCGGCCGCGCAAATACCGCAAGCCAATAAACACCGATAAGGGTTGATACATAGTGCACCTAGCTTATTGTTTTGATTCGCTGCAAAGCATACCTGCCTGAGCGAATGTCGCCAAGTTTACACACCGATTTGACTGAATATTGACGGATACTGCCCAGAAGCGCACGTTGACGCCCGATAAGGCGGTCTTGAAACTTTACCTAACGCGACGGGTGCGTGATAATCATGAAATGACTGCAAGATAAGGCACAGTGATGAGCCAAGACGAGTACTTTTCTGTAAGAGCCGCAATACGCATTAATGTTGAGCCGCTTCAAGATAGCCAAGCCCAACCCGATGCGGATGCATTTATGGCGGAAATCCCCGCGCCCTTTCGGGTAGCAAGCCAATGTGGCCAAGTCGATAACGAGGTTGAAAAAGAGTTACAATCTCTTGAGCCGGACGATGCCTCAGCACTGTACCGTATCTTGCAAGCGCAAAACGAAAAGCTCACCTTAATGATGGGCTATATGCTCAGTCAAGAAGACGATCCCGCTCAGCGCTTCACCACCCATGCATTCGGCGCAAGCAGCTTTGCCTATCTAAGCCCCACACCACTAAAACAGAGCGACCATGTGCGTGTGAAGCTGTTTCTTGATTTTCCGCCCACAGCGATTTATTGCTATGGCGTGGTCACCCACTGTGAAAAAAAAGCGCCTGACGATGACCATCCACCTCAGTATTTGATCCAAATCCAATATACACGCTTATTGGAAGACGACCGAGACACTCTGATCCGCGCCGCCTTACATCATCAGCAAAAGCTTTTGCGAAAGCGCGCACTCAACCGAAACAAATCAAGCAGTTAAATTCATGACTCAACAACCGCTATACACGTTTACCCTTCCCCGTGGTGCGGGTGACGTCAAACACCTAGGCAACTTAACGGGTGCGGCGTTACCGATTGCCGTCGCCAACATTCGTCAGCAACATCAGGGACCCATTTTTTTGTTGGTGCCCGATAACCAAACTGCAGTTCGCTTGCAGCCCGCGATCAGCCAATTTACCGAGGGGCAATGCGATATTTTTCCCGACTGRGAAACCTTGCCTTATGACAGCTTCTCGCCCCATCAAGATATTATCTCTGCACGACTGGCGTGCCTGTACCAACTGCCGACCCAACGCGACGGCGTACTGATCGCGCCGGCGAGTACCGCCTTACAACGTGTGACGCCAAAGCAGTTTCTCCATCAGCATGCATTGATGGTGAAAAAAGGTGACATTCTGTCGCTCGAGAAGCTGCGCGACCAACTGACGGATGCTGGCTATCGCCATGTTGACCAAGTCATGGAGCACGGTGAATTTGCCAGCCGCGGTTCGATCCTTGATTTATTTCCGATGGGCAGTGATGAGCCTTATCGCATCGACTTTTTCGATGATGAAGTGGACACGATTCGTCAATTCGATCCAGAGAATCAGCGTTCGACGGGTGAGTTAGCGCAAATTCAATTGCTGCCTGCGCACGAATTTCCCACCGATGATGCCGCCGTTGAGTTTTTCCGTGGCCGCTTCCGCGAGCACTTTGAAGCCCGCCGAGAACCGGAATCTGTCTACCAACAAGTCAGCAAAAAAACATGGCCGGCAGGGATTGAATACTGGCTACCGCTGTTTTTCGACCAAACCGAAACCCTGTTCGACTACTTGCCCGATAACACCCTGATTTTAACCGTGGGTGATATCGAAGCGGCGATGACACACTTTCTCGATGACGTGGCACACCGCTACGACCAGCGCCGTGTGGACCCCTTACGTCCGCTATTACCGCCGCACGCTATTTGGCTTAATAAAGACCAGCTGTTTAGCCACTTGAAAGATTATCCGCAACTGCGCCTATCAAGTGACAACGTCACAGAAAAAGCAGGCCGTGAGAATGTCGATATCTCTCCACTGCCGACGTTAACGGTCAATCATCAAGCCAAAGAACCGCTAGCCGCACTGCGTCAATTCAGTGAACAATTTGGCGGTCACTTGGTATTCTCGGTCGAATCGGAAGGTCGCCGCGAGGCACTGCTTGATCTGTTGACCCAAGCCAAAATCCGCCCCATGGTCGCGTCGTCGCTCTCAGACGCGCTGGCGCAACCGGGCCGATTCAGTCTTATCATTGGGCCGGTTGACCAAGGCTTTATTGATAACACTCGTCAATTTGCCCTGATTTGTGAAAGCGACATGTTTGGCGAGCGTGCTGTACAGCAACGTCGTCGTGATAAGCGGAAGCAAAGCGTCAACAACGATGCCGTGATACGCAGTTTGGCCGAGCTCAAACCGGGACAACCCGTGGTTCATCTTGAGCATGGCATCGGTCGCTATCAAGGACTGCAAACACTTGAAGCCGGTGGACTCAAAACCGAGTACATGACCCTTGAATACCAGCAAGGCGCCAAGCTTTATGTGCCGGTCAGTGCGTTACACTTGATTAGCCGCTACTCCGGTGGCGCGGAAGATGCAGCGCCTATCCATAAACTCGGGGGCGAAGCATGGGAGAAAGCGCGTCGTCGCGCGGCAGAAAAAGTGCGCGATGTCGCTGCAGAGCTGTTGGATGTCTATGCCAAGCGTGAAACCAAGCCTGGCTTTGCCTTCAAACATGACAAAGAAGCCTATCAAGTATTTCGATCCAGCTTCCCGTTCGAAGAAACGCCGGACCAATCCCAAGCCATTAACGCGGTCCTCTCGGATATGTGCCGCCCCATTGCCATGGATCGCTTAGTGTGTGGTGATGTCGGTTTTGGTAAAACCGAAGTAGCCATGCGGGCTGCGTTTCTTGCCGTCAATAACAGCAAACAAGTCGCCGTGCTGGTGCCGACCACCTTGCTTGCCCAGCAACATTTCGAAAACTTCCGTGACCGCTTTGCCAACTTACCGGTCCGCGTCGAGGTACTTTCTCGCTTTAAATCAGCGAAAGAACAAAAAGCCATTTTGGCCGACTGTGCCGAGGGAAAAATCGATATTTTGATTGGCACCCATAAACTGCTGCAAGCGGATGTGAAGCTACGTGATCTGGGCTTGCTCATCGTGGATGAGGAACACCGTTTTGGTGTCCGCCAAAAAGAGAAAATCAAAGCGATGCGCGCCAACATTGATATTCTCACCCTCACGGCAACCCCGATCCCGCGTACGCTCAACATGGCCATGAGTGGCATGCGCGATCTCTCGATCATCGCCACGCCCCCATCCCGCCGCTTGGCGGTAAAAACCTTTGTCCGCGAGCGCGAAGACACCTTGGTCAAAGAAGCGTTGTTGCGCGAAATTATGCGCGGTGGTCAAGTGTATTTCTTGCACAATGACATCGAAACAATTGAAAAAACCGCGAATGAAATCAGTGAAATGATCCCTGAAGCGCGCGTAACCGTGGCCCATGGTCAAATGCGTGAGCGTGAACTCGAGCGGATCATGAGCGATTTTTATCATCAAAAGTACAACGTCTTGGTGTGTACCACCATCATTGAGACCGGTATCGATGTGCCGTCCGCGAACACCATCATTATTGACCGTGCCGACCACTTTGGTTTAGCTCAGCTCCACCAACTGCGTGGACGTGTCGGTCGCTCGCACCATCAGGCCTATGCCTACCTACTAACCCCACATCCCAAGCGGATGACCAAGGATGCTGCCAAGCGATTAGAAGCCATTGCCTCACTCGAAGATCTGGGCGCTGGTTTTACCCTTGCCACCCATGATTTAGAAATTCGCGGGGCCGGAGAGCTGTTGGGGGATGAGCAAAGCGGCCAAATTCAATCGATTGGCTTTACCCTCTACATGGACATGCTTGAGCAAGCCGTCGAGGCGCTAAAAGAAGGCAAAGAGCCGAGCTTGGATGCGCTGTTAAAAGAGCAAACCGACGTCGAGCTTCGACTCCCCGCTCTGCTGCCGGATGACTATATCCCTGACATCAACACCCGTTTGTCGATGTATAAACGCATCGCCAGCGCGAAATCGAATGATGATATTCAAGAGCTTCAAGTCGAGTTAATTGATCGCTTTGGGCTGCTCCMTGATGCCACCAAAAACTTGTTACATATCCAACAAATCAAGTTACGGGCGGCACACCTAGGAGTGAAGAAAATCGAAGCCAGTGACCGCGGAGGGGTGGTTGAATTTCATGAGGATGCGCAAATTGATCCCGGATTCTTAGTGGGACTGTTACAATCGCGTCCAGACAAATATAAATTTGATGGGCCAACCAAAATTAAGTTTGTCGAAAACCTCACTGACCGACGTGAGCGGATGAACTTTATTGATGAGCTGTTGACTCAATTTGCAAGTCACCAACTGGTCGCCTAATCGGCGATCAGACTGGCTTGCCAAAGAGAACGGAGTAACCTGTGAAAAACCATCAACGTCAACCACAAGGCTGGCTAACGCGCATTGCCAAGCAAAGCATTTGGGCATTACTGCTCATAGCCATCAGTCAGCCGGCTTTGGCTAAACGACTTTATGATGTCGAGCTGATTGTGTTTAAACGCAATCAAGACCCCGCGAGCGTCCAAGAAAGCTGGCCCGCTCAAGCCGATATCCAGTCGGTCAATCGAGCGGTTCCAGTCACTAATACAACTGCATTACAAAACGCAGGCCTGACCCCGCTACCGCGTAGCCAATGGCAATTAACGGACGCATACAACAAGCTGGCCAACCACGCAGGCTTCACCCCGATGGTGCACGTGGCTTGGCGTCAAGATGATAGCGGGCGCGCAGCACTTCCCCTACTGCGGGTTAGCGCGGGCCGAGATTATAGCGACCGGTTTAACGCAGATGGCACCCCGATCACGGCCCAACCTGCTGCACCAACAAGCGCAACCGCTTCTACAACCGAATCGCAGTGGGAAGAGCAATCATTGGATACTCTCCCTCCTCGCCAGCCGCTCTATGAGCTTGATGGGACACTACGCGTCTATGTACAGCATTACTTGTTTGTCGAGGCCGATATGGTGCTACGCGAGCCCAGCGAGCGACGGGCGCTGGTTGAAGAYATTATCGATATGCCGTTGCAAACCTCAGACGCACAACAAGGTGCGGCAACGAGTACCAACAATGTACAGGTAGCAGGCTTGGAAAAGGTGAAAAAGCAGTATCACATCCAACGTTTCTTGCAGCCCTATGCTTTCACGCACAAACGACGGATGCGCAGTGGCGAGACCCACTATTTGGATAACCCCATGATGGGCATGATTATTCAAGTAAGAAAGGCAAACTAACCCTGGCCACTAATGGGCTATTGATCTAATCGTTTGAAGGATACTGAAATTAGATCATAAAAAACCGGCAAATGGCCGGTTTTTTATTCTTGTTCAGTACACAGCGTCTCGGTTATGCGCTGTTTTTTACCGCAGCGGGTCGCGCTCGGCGTGGCTTGTTCGCGCCGTTGCTATCGCTGCGCGTGCGTGGTGGGCGATTGCCGGTACCACGTGACTTACCGTCGCCTGCGCTATCGGTATGACGTCGATTTTTACTCACCGGTTTGTGTCCGCGCGCGTTATCGCCAGAGCGCTGTCCATCTTGACGCGGTTTATTCTTTTTCGGTTTCTTTGGCTTTACCGGACGCGTATCCAATTTCGACTCTGGCAACGGATTCGTGACGGGAAAGTCCGCTAGAGTATGACGTGGCAATACCTGTTTAATAAGGCGTTCAATGGCGAACAAATCTTTCGCTTCGTCCGCACAAACCAAAGATACTGCATTGCCCACGGCACCTGCACGACCAGTACGACCAATGCGGTGAACATAGTCTTCTGCCACATGGGGTAAATCAAAATTTACCACTTGCGGTAAATGGGCAATATCGATCCCTCGTGCGGCAATATCCGTGGCAACCAATACCCGTACTTCACCGGTTTTAAACTTCTCTAACGCTTTCGTTCGCGCGCCTTGACTCTTATTGCCATGAATCGCCGCCGCGCTGACACCGTACTCTTCGAGATAACGCGACAAACGGTTAGCGCCATGTTTGGTTTTGCTAAACACTAACACCTGCTGCCAATTATTATCGGCAATCAGTGATAATAGCATCGGCGCTTTTTTCTTCTTATCCGCAGGATAAATGCATTGCTCTACCCCAGTAGCGGTTTGGTTCGCAGGATTGACTGAGATCTCTACCGGATTGTTGACTAGCTCTTTCGCCAGTTGGCGAATTTCGTCCGAGAACGTGGCGGAGAACAGCAAATTCTGGCGCTTAGCCGGCAGCAAGCCCAAGATCTTACGAATGTCACGAATAAAGCCCATATCGAGCATACGGTCGGCTTCGTCCAAGACCAGCACTTCAAGCTGAGAAAAGCGCACGGCATTTTGCTGGTACAGATCCAGCAAGCGTCCCGGTGTGGCCACCAGCACATCAGCGCCTTTGCGAAGTTTCATCATCTGCGGATTGATCTTCACACCACCAAATACCACGGTTGAGCTAAGCGACGTGTATTGGCTGTATTGCTCCACGTTTTTGTGCACTTGCGCAGCAAGCTCGCGCGTTGGCGTCAGGATCAAGGTACGTACATGGTTAGGGCGAGCACGTTTACCCGCCTGCAAACGCTCCAAAATCGGTAAGGTAAAGCCCGCGGTCTTACCGGTACCGGTTTGCGCGGCCGCCATGACATCGTGGCCTTCAATCACCGCAGGGATTGCTTTTTCCTGAATCGGTGAAGGTGTGGTGTAGCCTTGCTCTTGCACGGCTTTCAATAGTGGTGCAGATAGTCCTAAAGAGGAGAAACTCATTAATTGATCTCAATAAATAAAAAATGTCGTCACAGGCCGCATGGCCCATCACTTAGGGTCATGAATATCAATATCGTGGTATGAGAAAAACTCGGCGTCAGGAGGGTTGCTCTAGAAGTGATATCAATAATCTTGATTACGGCGCTATTGTGACGACTTTCACGTCAAGCGGCAACTACTATCTTTTAGGCAACACGCCAGCTAATGATCCTATTCAGGATAAAAAGCTGGCGAGGTTGACTAGTCTTCAAATGGCTGAGGTACTGGCGTATCGTCGTTCGACGGTGGCAGTATTGGCAAGTCGAAGCTTGGCTGATCGCCCGTCAGCGTATGTAAGAAAGCAACAATCTTCGCGTTTTCTTCATCTGTGAATTTACGACCCAATTGCAAACGACCCATGATATCTACTGCTTCAGTGAGTGTTTGTGCTTCTCCATCATGAAAATAGGGATAAGTTAATGTCACATTACGCAGAGTCGGTACTTTAAACATAAAGCGATCAGCGTCTTTCCCTGTCACTGCGATACGTCCCTCGACGGGGTTATCCGTCTGATACGGCTCGAGTAAGCCCATTTTCTGAAACGATGTGCCACCAAGCGCACTACCGTTATGACAAGCGACACATCCTGATTCAACAAATAGGCGATAACCAGCCAACTCATAATCACTGATCGCGTTATCATCGCCCATAAGCCATTGATCAAATGGCGAGTTCGGTGTCACTAATGTACGCTCAAACTCAGCAATGGCATCGGTGACATGATCAATCGTGATCTCAGTAACACCAAATACTTGATTAAACTCACGCACATACTGAGGGATCGATTGTAGAACATCAATCGCCAGAACATGGCTAGATGCCATCTCTCCGGGATTAGCAATCGGTCCTCCGGCCTGCTCTTTCAAATCAGCCGCTCGTCCATCCCAAAATTGCGCAATAGAAAGGCTTGAGTTTAATACCGTCGGTGAGTTGATTGGACCTTGTTGCCAATTATGCCCAATGGACGTTTTTAAGTTATCGCTGCCGCCCATACTGAGGTTGTGGCACGAGTTACAAGAAATGAATCCCGATTTGGATAGCCTAGGGTCAAAAAACAACTTTTTACCCAGTTCCGCTTTCCCGATATGAATTTCTTCTGGTGGGGTAATAGGTGTCACCGGTTCGTTACGAGGTAACGCCGAGGCGAATTGACTGGACATTAATCCAATCGCAATCGCGACCGTAGTAATAATTGAACGCATTGCTCCTCCTGATTGTTATTATTTAGTCACCACTAATATGAAAATAGTGACTGATCAGGACGCGCGCGAAAAAATTGTCTAATTTAATTGACACAAATCAAAAAGACCGAGGCAAGCCTCGGTCCTGGGGTTTATAGTCTGTTTTAGCAAAGCTTTACACGTGTTTAGTGCAGCTTCAAACTTGGGCGTAGCACGCGGTTGATCCGCCCTACCAGCATCATCAGGCCAGTTTTCACGTAACCGTGCAATGCAATTTGGTGCATCCGATACAAAGAGATGTATACCACACGAGCAATCCGCCCTTCGATCATCATCGAGCCTTTGGTCAGATTACCCATCAAGCTGCCTACCGTAGAGAAGCGGCTGAGCGAAACCAGTGAACCATGATCTTTAAACACATAAGGCTTGAGCTCACGACCATTTAGTTTAGCAACAATGTTGCTAAAGCAGCGGCTTGCCATCTGGTGCGCTGACTGTGCACGTGGCGGTACCATGCTGCCATCGGCTTGCGTACACGCTGCACAGTCACCAATCACAAAGATGTCGTCATCACGCGACGTCTGAAGTGTGTTTTTCACGACCAACTGATTAATGCGATTGGTTTCCAAACCAGCGATATCTTTCAAGAAATCCGGAGCCTTGATCCCAGCAGCCCACACCATAATATCGGCGTGAATACGCTCACCCTCTTTGGTTTCCAAGCCTTGGTCGTCTGCTTTAGTGACGAAGGTATTGGTTTTCACCGTGACACCCAGCTTCAGCAGCTCTTGGTGCGCAGCACTCGAGATACGAGTAGGCAGCGCTGGCAAAATGCGCTCACCGGCTTCCACCAAGGTCACGTTCAGTTTCGAGCTATCTAAATCACGGAAACCGTAGTTACGCAGCTCTTTGATGGCATTGTGCAGCTCTGCTGATAGCTCAACACCAGTCGCTCCTGCGCCCACAATCGCAATATCTACACTGCCTTGGCCGTGTTTAGCATGCAAACGCAAGAATTCGTTGTTCATTTCCGCACGGAAGCGGTGAGCCTGTTTAGGATTATCGAGGAAGATACAATGGTCACGAACGCCCGGCGTGTTGAAATCGTTGGAGGTCGAGCCAATCGCCATCACTAAGATGTCGTACTCGAGCTCACGCTCAGGCATCAGCAGTTCGTTATTTTCATCGTACATGGGCGCCAAGGTGATCACTTTCTGGTCGCGATCAATGTCCCACAAGGTCCCCATTTGGAAATCGAACCCATGATTTTTGGCATGAGCACGATAGCTCAAAGCATCAACGCCCTCATCCATTGAGCCGGTTGCCACTTCATGAAGCAATGGCTTCCATAGGTGGCTACTGTTTTTATCCACCAAGGTGATTTGTGCACGACGCTTGCGGCCTAACGTTCGGCCCAGTTTGGTTGCAAGCTCTAGCCCGCCTGCACCGCCACCGACAACGATAATTTTGGTCACTTCTACATCCTTACCTAATTAAAAACTTATACATCAGTCACTTATATAGTCACTGACAAAAATGGGATTGGGCCAGTAATCAAATTACAGTTTGTTTCTCGCACGCTACGTATTGTTCATTGTTCTTTATGGCCGGAGCGCTATGCGTATTCTGCCGGAAAACGTCGCCTACTTCGAGCATAGATTCGGATTCGGCCGCCTTTATATGATGAAATAAAACACCATAATCTGTTGCCAAGACAAGTGAAATTTCGCCCTTTTCTTACACTTTTCTTCGAAATGAAGGTAGCTGACGATAAGCAGTTGAATTTTAAATTCCGATGGTTAGAGTGACTGCAAGACATAAATGCAGGCTTGAGCAAGCGTTACGGACCAAAACTGACCAGCAAGAGTAAGTTGTAATTTATTTTCACATAATGTTACCAATCCATGTTGCTGCCAGACCGCGAATAGCGGCGAGAGATACTGAAACACGCTCATCCCTTGCCAAGGAGGTAACGTATCCGCGTGAAGCACACCCATATCTAATCCCGCTTTGATAGCATCATACACTCGACGATGCTCCACAGCGTCTACAACGCGCGCAATCGGCATGGTGTTGGTTTGCATTGCATCAAGATAGGATGCCAGCTCGCGATGCTGCATGATCCCGATACCGTCAATACTGCCACCGGCACCACACCCTAGCGGTAAAATATCGGCACCGTGCTTGGCGAGCCGGTTGTAACGACTTTGCTCACGTTGATCACGTGCCCAGTGATTAACACTGAGTCGTCGACAATCATGTTTGTCCATCAAACTAACGCCCTGCGCAAACAAGCTGGCTTTTTCTGCCGTCGTTGCCGGCGGGGGCATTGTCCCTTGCTCGACCATGCGCAGCATCGGCGTATTTGGCGCCACCACCAATTGGTAGAGATCAATGCCATTGGCGCCGGTTTGCAGATAGTCGGCCACATCTTGCCTAAAGATCTCAGCCGTTTGATAAGGCAAGCCATACAACAAATCCACCACAATCGTCGCTTCCTGACGGGCACTCAATGCGTGAATACGCTCACGCACAGTGTCACCATCATCTAAACGTTTTGCCGCGCGGCGGACTTGGGTATTAAAGCTCTGTACCCCAAACGAGAAGCGGTTAAATCCCCCATCAAGCGCATGCTCGAACGCATTATCATCAAAACCATTGATTCGCCCCTCAAGGGTGATTTCGCAGTCGGGCGTGAGCCAAAATTGGCGACGAATTTCCTGACCCAATTGCTGCAATTGCTCTGCTGACAACGCAGTGGGTGTTCCCCCTCCGACATACACCGCCTCAAAAGGCTGCGCTTGGGTCCATGGCATCGCTGCTTTCATACCAAGCTCTTTGAGTAAAGCCGCGAAGTAGCTGTCAATCAGTGTGCGGCTCGCCGCATGTTGAAAAAAGTGACAGTAAGTGCACCTCACTCGACAAAACGGCACATGGATATATAAACACCGCGGTCCAGATTGCGCTGGCAGTGATAATAGCTGTTGTGTAACAGCTGCCACTCCTTGTTCGAGCGGTAAAGGCATTTGATGGGTCGCCGCGTGGGCGTGTTTTTTCGGCGGGAAGGCAAAACGCAATGGGTCTGGGGTATGCGTGCCCAAAATCGTCTCATCGAACGGTGTAAGATCAACCAACATAACGGCTCCAAGTATTTATACGCCGAATACGGCTCTGTAATATAAATACAAGTGATACGCGATCTCATTTGTTGTTTTATTGATCTCACATCGCTCTGAGGCGCTGTTGATGTTTATTCGGTCAATTCGACGCGCCCCAGTGCACAAAGACCCGCTTTGCGACTGGGGAACCGATTAAGTATGGAGGGCGGGCTGCTTTTTAAAATCCGCAATGGCGTTGAGATGTGCCGATAGGTTTTTAAACTTGTGAGTTTGCGTTTCATCCCAACGGACAGGATAGAAAGGTGACAACACTTGATAACTGCGGCGACTGTCGAGGACTTCATCCTCTCGCGATAACACCACCAATGCTCGTTGTTGATTGCGTTGACGAAAGTCCGTAACACACTTGGTGGCAATATCCTCATACTCTTCCGGCCGATCAATTTTGCCGGTCATATTCTCGTGCGGATATAAGTTCGGATTAAACAGAACCTGCTTGATCCCACACAAAAAGCCTAACCTTTCTGACCAATACGCGCCTAAGCCAACGCCGCAGATCAGTGGATTGGGATCCTGACTCGCGTCTAGCTGCGTCTGTACTTGTTTGAGCAAATGCTGCATGTCGTGTTTTGGATGCATGGTGCTGTAATTGATGGTACGCACGTCGTCATCAACGAATTGGAGCTGCAACACTTTCTCATGGTTGCCTGGGCTGGTTGAATCAAAACCGTGGAGATATAAGATCATGGAAAGCCATCCTTGGTTATCGCAAAGCTGTGACCCCTATCAATAGCATAGCCACCCTGACAGAAAAATGAGCAAGATCACCCTAAAAATAATCAGGGTATTTGGCGTAACCATGAGGTAGGTGCTTTGATGCATACAGCAACGCCCACGCCCTACCCAATCCAAGGGAAGAGGAACAGGACTAGCGGCTCATCTCGTTCAGACGCGTTTGCCACTCAATGAGGTTATCGACCAGTTGAGAACGCTGATCCTCATCAAGGCTACGGTCAAGGCGCAACAACCAATCTAACCGGCGTGAACGGTAGATGGCCATTTCGGTTTCCGTCTCCGGTCCTGCTCGCCATGCCACCACATCGTCCACCCACTCTGACAACGCGGCCTCAGTGTCGATCGACTGTCGATTTTTGATAATCGCAAAAAGGCGGCTGACTAAGCGTTCTCGTACCTGACGGAACGTTGGCATCGCCGCTTGTTGATACTCTGCCATTTCGGCAAACAAGGGCTGTTGATGACGCGCAGCGCTGCCAATCCACTCTTCCGTATCTTCCTCGAGATCATCACGTTGATAGGCAAATTGCTCATCTTTAGAACGCTTTGCACGTCGTTCGGTTGCCTCTTGAATCTCGTCTTCCATCCACTGGGTGAGCGCCTGCGCTTGCTGGTCATCAAAGCTATCAAGTAAACGGGCCGTTGCGGGCACAAACGCCTGTAGCGTCGCGTGGATCCGCGCTTTTACCGCCTCTTGATGGTCACGCAATTGCGCCATGGTATGTCGCTCGGTACTGTGGGTGGCGATCAGTCCTAAGCGTTCAGCTATCGCGGGTAACTCATGGGTTCGATGCCATTGCTGAATCTTGTCAAGGTCTGCTTTCACTTGGCGAGATTGCTCGGGGCGCAAGTTAACAATGTCATCGATGTAGTAATGAATCCAAAACGGCAAGGTGTTATACGCAAGCTCGGTGGTGCATCCGGTCAGGACGAGTAATAAGCCCCCTATCAAGCCATAGCGAAAACGCCACCTAGCCATTGCAACTCTCCTTATGATTCATCCATTCCCGCCAGTTGGCGATATAACCGCTGTGCTTGCTCTTGGTAAGTGTTGAGCCCATACAATGATGCGCCCACTTCATACCAGCATAGCGCGAGATAATCAGCAAAGGGCAGCCATGCCTCTACAGCTTGGCGCACCGGTGCCGAGCCCTCGATGCATCGCAACGCACAATAATCGGACACGACTTGTGCCGGTGTATAGCCGTTTGCCCGACAAAAAAGTGCAATGTCCAAACACGCACTGCCTAATCGCGCATATTCCCAATCAAGCACACAGGGCTCGCCATTTGGCTGAATAACCACGTTGTAACTACCCAAATCCATATGACACACCACAGGGGCGAGCGGATCTGTGGGTAATTGCCATTGCCGCCTGTCACGCAGCTGTTTGAGTGTTTGCTGCTTTGCCGAGGTCAACTGCTGCTCATAATGCTGGCATTGGGTGCAAACATCTTGCGCATCCAAACGGCCTTCCATGGAATGAATACGTACCAACACGTCGATCAGGATCGCTCGGCTCTCAACGGAATGCGGATCAAGGGATTCACCTTCCACCCAAGGGACCAAAAGCCCTTCTGACAACTGACAAACAGGTGCGGAGGCAAGTCGATAGGTAGCGGCCAGCAATTGCGCAGCCGCCTCGCGCGACCGAGAAATCGCAAAAGCGTCACTCACCTGACTTCGGGGCCGCCACACAAAGCGTCCCCCTTGTGAGTCATCAATCCGCAAACAGCGGTTGGTCAGGCCCCCTTCGAGGGGGGTAACACGCTGAATCGAAACGGGCGCTGAATAGTGCTTACACAACGCCGCTTCCAGTAAGCTTTTTAACGCGGGGGAAAGATTAACGACTGACAAAACGCTGAGTGTCCTGCCATTCAATCACACCTGTGGTCAAATCCATCAGCTGCAGTGATAAGGTTTTCTCTTCTTGCCCCGTGACCTTACCACCAAGCTGATACTGTGCCCCCAGTAAGCGCCCGTATTGCATCACCGTGGTCGGATCAATGAGAACCTGTCCTTCACCCAAACCTAGCGACTGACGAACTACGTCGACTTGCGCCTGTGAGACCGTTCCTATCAGCCCTTGTGCAGCAAGGCCTTGCTCTAGCTGTTTTGACACACCCACAGTGTCAATATAACCGTCAGTCAGATTTTGTAGCGGTTGCACCAAAGTAACAGGGGCGCCTTGCAGGCTTTCACTGCCCATTAAGGACTGCACCGCGGCGCACATGGCTTGACTAAAACTGCCATGCACCGCCCCGTGCTGCACGGTGGTTTCTTTTGGCGCCGACGGCTGATAAATCGGCTGCGTGCGAGGTGCACAGCCTGCAACTGTGACAACAAATAGCCCCATCGATAATGCTTTTACCAATGCATTTGGCTTACGTAAAGCGGCCGTCAATGCGCAGCATGCGGACATAGAGATGACTCCGTAAATAAAAAATGAATAGACCAGAAAAGCGTGAAAAAGTGCCAACAAACAAGGGGATTATTCTGGTTGCATGACGGCTAAACGAAACTGCGAAACCTTGACATCAGGTATCGGCGCATGAATATCGCGCTGTGTATGGGGAGGAATGGTCACAGATTGCCAAGACGCCGCAGAGGTCGATAATTGGAGCCCTTGGCTATCGTACCAACTAAAGCGATACTGCATGGTTTGCGGGTGACTAGACGTATTTTCTAACCACACACATGCTTGATTTCCGTTTGGGGTGCGACGAACCATCGTCTCTTTAACCCATAGCGACGTCGCCAGCTCTGGATCGGCAAAAACCACGGTTTGGTGTGGCGCAATGCGCAGGTCAGTCGACTGACTCCCTGCGCAGCCCGCCAACACCAAGGCAAGTGCAATCATCAAAGTTTGGATTTGATTTTTACACATCATTCACACCTTCGTCGGCTTTACCGTGGTTAACTCACCACCATGGGGCCCAGCGCGCGTCCGCCTACTAGGTGCATGTGAATATGGTACACCTCTTGGCCACCGTGTTGGTTGCAATTCATGATCAAACGATAGCCGTCTTCAGCGATCCCTTCGTCAGCCGCCAGTTTTTTCGCCACCGTTACCATACGGCCTAGCGCTAACTCGTCTTCAATATTGACATCATTGGTGGTGGGGATCAGTTTGTTTGGTACCACCAAAATATGCACAGGCGCACGCGGGTTAATATCACGGAAAGCAGTGACTAAATCGTCCTGATACAAAACATCTGCGGGGATTTCTTTGCGAATAATTTTGCTGAAGATGGTTTCTTCCGCCATGGTGTGCTCCCTTTTATAAATATAAACCCTGCCAAGTATGCGGTACCCCTTTGCCAAGGGCAATATGTACAGCGCAGTTGCATGCGACAATTTGGTCAAACTTGTGTTAATTGATGTTTATATCACCTTGTAAAATCAAGGGCTGAATCAGGTAATCGTTTGCGCTACTATAGCGCCGACGCCTTTACATGTAAGGATGACAACATGACCACCCTGCTATTTAAAAACGCTTCTGTCGTCAACGAAGGACAAGTTGTTGAGACCGATGTGCTGGTCGAAAACGGCCGAATCTCTCAGATTGCCCGCGATATTAGTGCCCCTGCTGCGGCGGACTGCCGTGTGATTGATGCATCAGGCAAACATTTGTTGCCCGGTATGATTGACGACCAAGTGCATTTCCGTGAGCCGGGATTCCCCAAAAAGGGAACCATCGCGACCGAGTCCAAAGCGGCCGTCGCAGGCGGTATCACCACGTATATGGAGATGCCCAACGTTAACCCCCCTACCACCACACTCGACGCCTTAGAAGAAAAGTATCAACGTGCGTCTCAATCCAGCCACGCTAACTATGCCTTCTATTTGGGCGCGACCAACGACAACATTGATGAAATTCGTCGCCTCGATCCGAACAGTGCCTGTGGTGTTAAAGTCTTTATGGGAGCTTCCACCGGCAATATGCTGGTCAATGATCCTGACACCCTTGACGCTATCTTCGCCGATTGCCCAACCTTGATCGCAACCCATTGCGAAGATACTCCAATGATCACCGAACTCGAGAACATTTATCGCGAGAAATACGGTGAGGACGTGCCGATTGATGCCCACGCGCACATTCGCTCCAAAGAAGCGTGTCTTAAATCCTCCCAGCTGGCGGTCAACCTCGCTAAAAAACACGGTACACGCCTACATGTGCTGCACTTGACCACTGAAGATGAACTGTATCAGTTTGAGCCTGCGAAAACGCTCGAAGCGCTTCAGCAAAAGCAGATCACCGCGGAAGCCTGTGTGCATCACTTATTCTTTAACCGTGATGATTACGCGACCAAGGGCACCTTGATCAAATGTAACCCAGCCGTCAAAGAAGCCCACCACCAACAAGCACTGATCAAAGCGGTGAAAGACGGTGTAATCGACGTGATTGCCACCGACCACGCCCCTCACACCTTTGAAGAAAAACAAAACAGTTACTTTAAAGCGCCAGCAGGCTTACCACTTGTTCAACACGCGCTTCAAGTGGCACTTGAGTTTTATCATCGTGGTATTTTCGATTTGCCTTTGGTGGTGCAAAAAGTCTCACACGCGCCAGCGGTACGTTATCAGGTGAAAGAACGTGGCTTTATCCGTGAAGGATATTGGGCCGACTTGGTACTGGTTGATCTCAACCAGACGCAAACGGTCGATAAAGACAACCTCTTCTACCAATGCCAGTGGTCACCATTCGAAGGCCATACCTTTGGGTCAAGTATCGATATGACGATTGTGAACGGTCAAGTCGCATTCGAGCACGGTCAGCATAGTGACGAGCGCTACGCGACACGTTTAGAGTTCGATCGCAGCTAACCTAACAGGGCGTGCGAATTGCACGATTCGCACGCCTTTTATACGCTCGATGTCTGAGCCTCCCTGCCAAATGTTGCCCGCAAAATAAACACCCCAAACCTTGCTTATCCTCCTGATTATTGACTATCGCGAACGCTAAAAGCCGTGATTTTGTCTGCGAGGTCAAAGTCTGACATGGCAAATCTTGCAGTTAATAACAGTTTGCTTTTATATCCGAATCGTATATTGTGTGGGTGATATATGGATATTCACGCTGCTTGGTATCAACATCTGATTATGTTGAAAAGCCGTGTTCGCAAGGAGAGGTAACCTAAAGCGCATTTCGGTTATCGCGGCACTCGTATCCTACCTCTTCCACTGGCGCAAGCTGTTCATTTCCCTTAATGGGTAATGAGTCGCTCCAGCTGGCTGATATCCGCATCTAGGGGATATATTGTTGAGCTTGGCTCACAAATATCAACCTAACATGATTGACCCCGAGCAAGTGGGCATGCCACTCGCTCAGTCTCTAACAATCGAGCGCTAGCCCTGTATCGAGCATGCCCGTGTAATGCCTCGATACCTTGTACGACAATCTTGGGCTGGCGAGTGACGTCGAATAATCAACCAGTGAGGTGATGATGTCTTCATCTGCTTCTAAGCCACTGCTTAGTGTCAATAATCTAAGCGTGTCATTTACCACGAACGATGGCATCGTTGATGCTGTAAAAAACGTCAGCTTTGACATTATGCCCGGCGAAACACTCGCCATTGTCGGTGAGTCAGGCTCGGGGAAATCCGTATCCAGCAGTGCCGTAATGGGCTTGCTCCCCAACAACGCCATCGTCAAACCAGAGTCACAAATCTCGTTTAACGACACCGATGTGTTGCGCCTTTCCACCAAGCAGATGCAAGCGATGCGCGGCAACCGTGTTGCCATGATCTTCCAAGAGCCGATGACCTCACTGAACSCCTACATGCGTGTCGGTGAACAGCTGACCGAGGCGATTCAGTGCCACCACCGCACCACACCTGCGAAAGCCAAAGAGCGCATTATCGAGTTGCTGAAATTAGTGCAGCTGCCTAACCCAACTGGCGCACTTGAAAAGTATCCGCACGAATTCTCCGGCGGCCAGTTACAGCGGATCATGATCGCAATGGCGCTGGTCAACGAGCCCGATTTGCTGATCGCCGACGAACCGACCACCGCATTGGACGTAACCGTACAAGCCGAAGTATTGAACCTGATCGGCGATCTGCAAAAGAAAATGGGCATGGCGATCATGTTCATCTCACACGATTTAGGCGTGGTGAAACACTTGGCTGACCGTGTTGTGGTGATGTGTAAAGGTGAAGTGGTAGAGACTAACGAAACCCAAGCACTGTTTGCAGACCCGCAAGAAGACTACACCAAGATGCTGATTGATGCAGTGCCTCGCGGGCGCAAAGAAGCGCCCCAAGAGGACGCAGAAAATCTCTTGTCGGTGGATAACGTCACCATCAAATATTTCTTGGGCGCTGACTTCTTTGGCGGCAATAAGCGCTATTTTGAAGCGGTGAGCAACATCAGTTTGTCACTACGCCGCGGCGAAACCCTCGGTATCGTGGGTGAATCTGGCTCCGGTAAATCCACGCTCGGCCGTGCCATTATGCGTCTGCTCCCCGTCGCGGAAGGCAGTGTGCGTTTTAAAGGCCAAGACATTCACGACATTAAAAACAGCGAAAACAAAGCGCTGTGCCGTGATATGCAGATGGTGTTCCAAGACCCATTTGGGTCGCTATCGCCACGCATGACGGTGGGTGAAATTGTCGCCGAAGGCCTTCGTACTCACTTCCCTGAACTGAGTAAAAAAGAGCGCCTCGATCGCGTTAAAGATGCGCTTTATGAAGTACGCCTTGATAGCTCTGCAATTAACCGTTATCCGCATGAGTTTTCAGGCGGCCAGCGTCAACGTATCGCGATTGCGCGCGCCCTGATCCTCAACCCAGCATTCATCCTGCTTGATGAACCAACGTCAGCATTGGACCGCTCCGTCCAGTTGACCGTCATCGACTTGCTGAAAGATATTCAGAAACGCCACAACATCGGCTATCTGTTTATCAGCCACGATTTGAGTGTGGTTCGAGCCCTGTCTGATCGCGTGATGGTGATGCAAAAAGGGAAAGTAATGGAAGCAGGTACGCCAGAAGAAATCTTCCATAACCCGCAACACGAATACACACGTAACCTAATTGCCGCCTCATTCGATCTCGACGAAGAGGAAGTCGCCTAACGCATACGCGTGGTGATACGGTTAAAAAAATGCGCCAAAATTGGCGCATTTTTTATTGCTGCTTATGACAGACTAGCTGTCCATTTCCGCAATTTTCACTTTCCAAGTATCCGGACCAATTTGGTGCGCGTTCTGCCCTTGCGAGTCAACCGCGACGGTCACCGGCATGTCTTCGACTTCAAACTCATAAATCGCTTCCATACCCAGATCTTCAAACGCCACCACGCGCGCTTTCTTAATCGCCTTCGATACCAGATAGGCAGCACCGCCAACAGCCATTAAGTAAACGGCTTTGTGGTTTTTGATCGATTCTACCGCCGCTGGACCGCGCTCGGCTTTACCAATCATGCCCATCAAGCCGGTTTCGGCGAGCATCATATCGGTAAATTTATCCATACGTGTTGAGGTGGTTGGCCCAGCCGGACCGACAACTTCATCACGAACCGCATCCACAGGGCCGACGTAATAGATAAAGCGGCCGTTAAAATCGACCCCGTCGGGCAATCCTTCGCCATTGCGTAGCATTTCTTGAATACGTTTATGCGCCGCATCGCGCCCGGTCAGAATTTTGCCCGAGAGCAAGACAGTCTCACCGGTTTTCCAGCTCTGCACATCTTCTTTGGTGACCGTATCAAGATTTACACGGCGGACGTTGTCGCCCACTTCCCACGTCACTTGCGGCCACTCTTCCAATTTCGGTGGAGTCAGGTCCGCCGGTCCAGTCCCATCAAGCGTAAAGTGCACATGGCGAGTCGCGGCACAGTTGGGGATCAAACACACAGGTTTTGAAGCAGCATGCGTGGGAGCCGTTTTCACTTTTACGTCAACCACAGTCGTTAAACCGCCAAGCCCTTGTGCACCGATACCCAACTTGTTTASACGATTGAAAATATCGAGACGTAGCGCTTCTTCGGCATTGCTTGGACCACGGTCGATAAGCTCTTGAATATCAATGTGCTCCATCAGCGACTCTTTCGCCAACACGGCCGCTTTTTCCGCCGTGCCGCCGATACCAATGCCTAACATCCCCGGAGGACACCAGCCCGCGCCCATTGCAGGCAGAGTTTTTTCCACCCACTCGGCCACATCATCCGACGGATTGAGCATCACCATCTTGGTTTTGTTCTCTGACCCGCCCCCTTTGGCAGCAATTTGAATATCGACCGTATTGCCCGGCACCATATCAATGTGAACCACTGCTGGGCTGTTATCGCGGGTATTTTGGCGCTTACCGGCAGGATCAGCGACCACAGAGGCACGCAGTGGATTATCTGGGTTGGTGTATGCGCGTCGCACCCCTTCATCGACCATCTGCTGAACGGTCATATCATGGCGATCCCACTGCACCGCCATACCTACTTTGACAAAGCAGGTCACAATGCCGGTATCTTGGCAAATCGGACGTTGCCCTTCCGCCGACATGCGCGAGTTAATCAAAATTTGTGCAATGGCGTCTTTCGCCGCTTGGCTTTGCTCCTTGTGGTAGGCTTTTTCTAGGGCTTGAACAAAATCAAGGGGATGGTAGTAAGAGATATATTGCAGGGCATCTGCAACACTTTCGATCACGTCTTGCTGTTTAATTGTGGTCATCATTGCCTCTGGTGTCATTTGCAGGACCCAAAGCGGGTATCCAGTGTGGGGGAGCCTTCCCCTCGTTATTATCGTTACGTCTGTTGAGCACGCACACCCTGTGATTATAGAAACCGCGGGTTTACATGACCTCGGCGGGTTTATTCAGTGTGCGTCTGCCGGAAAAGGCCTTGCTATGATACGCTTAGCGCTATTCTCGCGCCATACAGCGCATCAATCGTGATCACAAAAAAGAAGAATGCAGCCACAAAACGCCACTATGCTGACCACTACACCGATTCCTTACGCAACAGACTTGGCCCTCACCCTGTTTAATAACATTGCCCACCAGCCTTGGGCGATGCTGTTGCACTCGGCAACCCGTACCCATCCAGACAGTCGTTTTGATATTGTGGTCGCCGATCCTCTTGCCACCGTGACGGCGCGAAACGGTCAGGTTACCACCCATTACACCGCCAGTGGCGACACCCAAACACACATCGACGATCCATTTACATGGGTAAGTTCGCTTCAAGCGCAGCTACTCCCTGATATCGACGCTATCGAGCCTTGGCCTTTTATTGGCGGGGCGCTGGGCTATTTCGGCTATGATTTAGGCCGATGTGTGGAAACCTTGCCAGTCATTGCCCGTAATGAGCTCGATGTGCCCGACATGGCCGTGGGGATTTATGATTGGGCGCTGATTGTGGACCATCAACAGCAAACGGCAGTGGTGATTGCACCGGATAGTGACACACGTTGGGCATGGCTTAGCCGCCAGCAGGCGCCGCAAACCACGCCATTCGAGCTCACCGAAACCTGGCAAGCAAACATGAGCGAAGCGGAGTACACCGCCAAGTTCGCCAAGGTCAAAGACTACCTGCATGCTGGCGATTGCTATCAAATCAACTTGGCCCAACGCTTTAGCGCACGCTATCAAGGCGACGAGTGGCAGGCCTACCGCAAACTCGCCACCAGTAATGGCGCGCCGTTTTCTGGATTTATCCGCTTAGCTGACAGCGCTGTACTCTCGGTCTCGCCGGAGCGCTTTTTATCCGTGCACGACAAACACATCGAAACCAAACCCATTAAAGGCACACGGCCACGCTTTAGTGACCCTGAACAGGATGCTGACAGCGCCCACGCGTTGAAATCAGCCAGCAAAGATCGGGCGGAAAACTTGATGATTGTTGACTTGTTACGTAACGATATCGGTCGTGTCGCCTCGCCAGGTAGCGTTTCTGTGCCTAAACTCTTTGATATAGAGAGTTTTCCTGCGGTACACCATTTGGTCAGCACGGTCACCGGCACCCTGCCCRAGGACAAAAGTGCGCTTGAACTGCTACGTGCGGCCTTCCCGGGTGGATCGATAACCGGCGCCCCCAAAGTGCGTGCCATGGAAATTATCGAAGAGCTTGAGCCGCATCGACGTCATGTGTATTGCGGAAGTTTCGCCTACCTCAGTCGTTGTGGCCGAATGGACTCTAGCATCACCATCCGCACCTTGGTGGGGCATCAAGGTCAACTCCATGTCTGGGCAGGCGGTGGGTTGGTTGCCGACAGTGAAGCCGACGCGGAATACCAAGAAACACTCGATAAGGTCAGTCGTATCCTGCCCGTTCTAGCACAGTCTGATGGATAAGCGGCAGGAATAAAGAGAGGTTGTTATGACAGATATTGCTCCCCCACGAATGTGGACATCACACCGCTTCGCGGCATCCATGCGTGCCTCAAGCCAAGGTGAGGGAGCGCCCACCGCAGAGCCACAATATGGGCTCGATCATAACCCACTCTTCATCGACCACCCTTTGCAGCACGTGGCGGCAACTCCTGCTTATTTCAGCGATCATACAATAAACAGCCGCCATCTTGCCGCCAGCCAAGAGAGCTTGTCGCCTACGGTTCCCCCACATTGGGAGCGAGGGGAGAAAAAAGCCCGTACACCACTGCAACCAAATGACATTCTCCAACGCTTTAGCCTCAGCCCACTGGCACGTCACGACAATCGTATTCTTAACCGCGTTCGACTCGCCCCCCGCATTCTACGCGGATTAGACTTTCAACCGGCAGCGGTACTGATCGGTTTAGTCGAGCGCCCCAACGGCATTCAGCTGATTTTGACCCGCCGCGCCGATCATTTAAAACATCATCCGGGCCAAGTGAGCTTTCCCGGCGGTAAGCGCGAAACGATCGATTGCGACAACATCGCGACTGCAACCCGCGAGATGTGGGAAGAAACCGGCATTCAGGTTGGCCGCGAACACATTATTGGCGAGCTTTGTCCTCTGCCCACCGTCACCGGTTACTACATTCATCCGGTGCTGGCTTGGGTGGATCCCCAGTACCAACTCATACTGGATGACAWCGAAGTAGCCGAATGTTTTGAGGTGCCTCTTGATACCCTGTGCCAACCCGGCCATATCCGCGAACAATCCTTCTATCTTTACGGACAATGGCATCCAGTTGCCGCGTTTTATCATCAAAACCGGTTAATATGGGGTGCAACAGCACAACTTTTGCGCGCGCTGGTCACGCAATTATCATTACATGTCTCTTGCTCAAGATAACCGCAAAAACCATGCAATAAGTACTGTTTTTAGTGCACATTGGTGCTTATTCAACCAACAAAAAACTTGACACTTTTGCCGATAATCTTGGCGGATCCCGTCATGTTAGGTGATTATCATCACACTTTGGTGCAATAGTTTCGCCTCTCTTTTTCATATAGCGATCCAGCTCTTGGTTTTCTGCGTGGAAATCGCCAGAATTCGCCATCCCTGATTTCTGTTCCCCTACACAATGTGAGTAGTATTGTTATGCAAACGACCTCGACCACAGGTACCAGTGCGACATCGCGCCTGCGCTGGACCAAACAAGATACGACTTGGGCGCTCTCTCTTTTTGGCACCGCGGTAGGCGCAGGTATCCTGTTCTTGCCGATTAACGCCGGTATGCACGGATTCTGGCCGCTCGTAGTGATGACGCTGCTTGTTGGCCCGATGACCTTTTTTGCCCACCGTGGCCTATCTCGCTTTGTCCTATCTTCAAAGAAGCCCGGCAGCGATATCACCGAAGTGGTTGAAGAACACTTTGGCGCGACCGCGGGTAAGATCATCACCCTGCTCTACTTTTTTGCCATTTATCCTATCGTGTTGATCTACGGCGTCGGTATCACCAACACCGTTGATTCTTTCTTAGTCAACCAGCTAGGTATGGCCTCACCGCCACGCGTGATCCTGTCACTGGTTCTGATCCTCGGTATGATGGCTATCATGCTGCTGGGTGAGAAAATCATGCTACGCGTGACCCAGTTCTTGGTTTACCCACTGGTCGGTATCTTGCTGTTTATGTCGCTGTACCTGATCCCAGAGTGGAACACGGCGGCGCTATCACAAGTCCCTTCCGTTGGTGACTTTACCATCACTCTTTGGATTTCTATCCCAGTGTTGGTCTTCGCGTTTAACCACAGCCC
>NZ_MUFL01000048.1:0-26872 GCF_001995355.1 Salinivibrio sp. PR919
GTCTGTTGTTTGCAATCCCGGAAGTGGCCTTTGTACGCCATGCCGACCACACCAGTCTGCTCACGGATCAGATTCGCCAAGCGGGTTTCCAATTTGGGGTGGATAACTACGGGCGTAACTTCCAGTCACTCGATTACTTGCAACGCTTCAAGCCTGATTACGTGAAAATCGATTTTGCCTATACCAATAATATCGATGACGATGCTCAGGGACATGTGTTGGCGTCAGTGTGTCGAACGGCCCTCCAATTTGGGGTGGATAACTACGGGCGTAACTTCCAGTCACTCGATTACTTGCAACGCTTCAAGCCTGATTACGTGAAAATCGATTTTGCCTATACCAATAATATCGATGACGATGCTCAGGGACATGTGTTGGCGTCAGTGTGTCGAACGGCCCACAATCTCAACATCACCACCATAGCAACACGGGTCGAAACTGAAGCACAGCTTGCTCGCCTTTCTGAGTTATTCGTGAACGGCTTCCAAGGCTATATCTTCGAGAAATCTAAGGACAGCAATGGTTAAAGATCCGCTGCTACAATCTCTCATCTATGTGTCGCGTTATTTCGGTAACGCGAATTCACCAGACGCATTGGWGTCGGGCTTACCCATTTCAGATGGTTATCTATCGCCCTTTCTCCTTCCGCGCGCCGCCGAGCGCGCTGGCATTGTTGCCAAAGAAGAAACCATGGCCATCAAAGATGTCTCGCCTCTGCTTTGCCCTGCCATTTTGTTGATGAAAGATAACGATGCGTGCGTCTTGCTGGGATTAGATTTAGAGGCAGGCCAAGCAGAGATTGTTCTACCTCACGCGGATATGACCCCTCAATGGGTGATGCTAAATGATCTCAATGACGCCTATGTCGGACGGCTTTTCTTACTTAAAAAACAATTTCGATATGATGAGCGCTCTCCAAAAGCGCAAGTAAAAGATGAAGGCCATTGGTTTTGGGGCACACTTTGGCAGTCTCGCCACATCTATCGCGATGTGCTGATTGCCTCTCTATTCATCAACGTATTTGCCATCAGCGTACCGTTATTTTCACGGCTGGTTTACGACAAGATAGTCCCAAACCTTGCGTTTGATTCCCTCTGGGTGCTGGCGAGTGGCATATTCGTCATTTTCGTTTTTGACCTCTTGCTCAAACTCCTGCGCAGTTACTTTATTGATATATCGGGTAAGAAAACTGACTTGCTGATCTCTTCACGTATCTACGCCAAAGTGATTGGGATCAAGATGGAAGCACGGCCGCCGTCCGTAGGCGCGTTTGCAAGGCATATGCAAGAATTTGAGTCTATCCGAGAATTCTTTACCTCTGCCTCCATTTCAACGCTCATCGACCTCCCCTTTGCGTTGATTTTTCTCTTCGTCATTTGGCTGGTCGCAGGTCCTCTGGTGATTGTGCCCCTGATTGCGGTCTCCTTGCTTATTATCCACGCCATGCTGATTCAAAAACCGCTACGGCGCACAATTGAAGAAGGCACGCGTTTATCGTCCCAAAAGAATGCCAACCTGATTGAAAGCCTCGTAGGCCTAGAAACGATTAAGATTTTTGGTGCCGAAAGCCAGTTTCAATACCGCTGGGAAGAAGCCGTGGCGCATATGGCGAATTGGAGCATCAAAACTCGACGCTTGACCGATTCCGTCCACAACTCTGCAAGCTTTGTCCAACAGTTTGTCGTGGTCAGTATGATAGTGTTTGGTGTCTATCAAATCGCGGAAGGCGCCTTGACCATGGGCGGACTGATAGCAGCCAGCATGCTCAGCTCTCGCGCAGTCGGCCCCCTGGTTCAGCTTTCTTTACTGTCAACGCGCTATCACCAAGCTAAATCCGCACTAGATATTATCGAACAGCTCATGGCCCTTCCCACAGAGCAAGTGGAGGGAAAACGCTACATTCATCGTCCGATGATGCGTGGTAAAGTCGAGCTTGATAACGTTGACTTCCACTACCCCAACGCCACCTCTCAAGCACTGCGTCGCGTCTCGTTTACCATTTACCCTGGAGAAAAAGTCGCAATCATCGGCCGAGTGGGCTCTGGGAAAACAACCATCGCACGCTTGTTGGTGGGGCTCTATCAACCGACGTCGGGGTCAGTGGCTTTTGATGACACTGACATTTCCCAGCTCCATTACATTGATGTACGTCGTAACGTCGGTTTTGTGCCTCAGGAGCCGACTCTCTTCTATGGTTCAATTCGTGACAATATTACTCTTGGGCAGTCACTTGCCGACGATATCGATATTATGGATGCAGCGACACGAGCGGGAGTCCTCGCATTCACCCAATACGATTCAGCCGGTTTAGAGCGTCAAGTGKGTGAAGGTGGAGCATTGTTGTCAGGGGGGCAGCGACAAGCTGTCGCGCTCGCACGCGCGCTGTTAGGCCGACCACCCGTGATTATTTTGGATGAACCCACCAGTCAGATGGATAACCGCACCGAGCAGTTCATTAAGACCCAGCTCAAAGACCTTCGCCGGGAGGAGACGCTAATTCTGAATACCCATAAAACCGGTATGCTCGATGTGGTTGATCGCATCATTGTGATGGAACAAGGATGCGTGGTTGCTGATGGGCCGAAGAAGGCCGTTTTACAAGCATTAAAAGAAGGGAAAATAAGGAAGGTGAGTTAACCAGTTTACAGTGTAAACTCGCGATTAAGCTTTCGCTTGATAAGGTTTAAGCTGAATTTTTGTATTCTCATACATCAAAATAGAAGGACCGTGCTCAGAGTCGACAGAATGCTTTTCTTCCCCAATAGTGCAATGCACGCGACTCAGAAGAGACTTGGTCGCGACAATTGTTGCCTCTCGGTAGCCCGCCGCAATTTGTGCATCCGTTACTTCAATCTCATACTCAATGCTGTCTATTTCTTCAAAAAGATGATCGCGCGTGGTGGTAATACGCTCTACCATCGCCGCATCACGCTTTTGAGCCGGTAAAGCTTCAAGTTTCGCTTCTGCAGCTTTAATGCGGTTAAGTTGCGCTTTTTTCTCTTCCCATTGTTTATTGAGATCGACCACTTCACGTTTCAATAACGCCAAGCGTGAGAAGCAATGAATATATGTGTGTGCCCCTGCACTCGCCCCGATGATCACCGCCTCAACTTTTTCACCCACTTCGTGTTTACCCCCTGCAAGTGTCCCTTTTCGTTTGGTGGCATCGGCAATTATCAGAGATTTCCCCACATGGGTTTGGCAATGCATCGCATGCAGCGTGAGTTCGAGATTATGGTTGGCACACAAGGTGGCATACTGCGCAAACTTAGCTACGATGTTGCCTTCAGCCACGAGAGTACAATTGATTTCTGAGYCAGAGGCGACTTGGCGGCCGATAATGCCATTTTGTACGATAATGTCTCCGCCTGCCGTAATGGTGCATGACTCAACCACACCACCGACGGTAACCGTGCCGGTTGCGGTTACTTTCATTCCAACTTCGACGTCGCCTTTAATCACCACACTCCCTTCAAAATTAACGTGCCCCGTCCCCACATCGACCGCGTCCAAACTCAAGGCATCATCCACCGCAACACCGTCATCCAATAAACGCGGGATACCTGCCATGGTTGCCACCAAGATATTAGGGTCTTTATTACTAAATTCACTACCATCATGCGCATTAAGCGTCATGGGTTTGCCCGGAGTGGTCGGTAATACTGAACCCGTCACGGTGAAGCCTTCGTAACCGGCGGTTTCAGGCACCAGCTTGGCGAGCGGCTGACCATTTTTCACCATCACCATCTCACCGAGATCACGCATGTCGACTCGCCCGTCATCACGCTCTCTTGGTCGACGAACGCGGTCGGCGGGATCTTCAATTAAATAAACGATATGGGCATCTTCACCCGGCACTGGCTGACGACCAAACGCAACCGGGACATCTAGATATTCACCCGGCTTTAAGCGGCCGGAAGCTGAGAGGAGTTTTTGTAAGGTAGGTTTTTTAATACCACGCACAATGTTGGCTTCACGCAACGTCGAAAGTATGTCATTTGCTTTAAGACCATTCCCCCCACAGGCACCATTCACGACCAGATAGGCTGTCATTTTATCGTCAGCAATACGTGCTTCGACTGTCGCATCACGACTTTCTGCGATAATGATTTCTTCAGACTCATCGTGCTCTGTGCTGTCATTGAGTTTTGCGAGCGCTGATTGAATCGTATCGTCAAAGCAAAAGAAACTACCGACCTGGTTGGCAACCAACCAGTCTTTGATTTGATGTTTATCAATCGGCTCATCACCTGGATGACGCCCGCCTATTGATAGATATACTCGTTGTCCATCCTGCGATATACGTAGGATTTCGTCTAGCATCTTGGTCCCTGCCTATTAAGTCCTTTTGGAAACGATATCGTCAACGCGAAACAATCCTCGTCATTGGTTTAAACCTTCATCGAGGCGACATCTTTCAGGTAGCTTCTTATAAACTAGCTGACATTAAACGCAGCCGCGCGCAATTGTCTCATTAATAATAAATTATAGGGCTTTTGGCACACATGGAAGTGGGGTCACGTCTAAAAGCGTGAGGAAGTAAGCGTTTATCATAAAAAAGTGTGAGGATGCGGTGAGGTGCATACGCCTTATTGCATATCACTGACTCGGGCCAGAATAGATGCTATCTAGCGCGAAGGTATCTTTGTCACCGTTAAAGCTGAGCGTAGGCATCGCGTTTTGGCAATGATTTACAGTGTAAATAGGGGCAGCGGTATGAAGTCAAATTTACACTGTAAATAGGGGCTAATTATCCAATCGAAAAGCCACGTAATCACGCAGGGCTTTCTCTGCCGCCTTCTTACCTGACAGATTAAACCGAGCACAGACAATTTGCCAAGAAAGGCCTTGTAGGACTTTACTGGTTAATAGCGCCTCGCGCCAATCCCACTCGACAGGCGACGTTGACTGAAATGTCCACCGAGTCCAGGCTTGCAAACTCCCAATCGCCGCTTCAGTGCCAACACCGCCGGCCGCATACCCCTGCACTTGACGAGCCTCCGCGTTGGTTAGCGGACGAGCGGGCATGAATGCGACTAGTGTCGCCGCAATATTCGGCTCCAAATTCTGGTGTGCGCTCATCAATAAAAGGGGCAAGCTTTGCTGAAAAAGCGTCACGGCTTCTTTCATCCATGTCATCGTCTTTACCGGCCTAATTAACTGCAATGAGTAACATCCGCTAGCCTGGTCACGCTTCATGCCAAGTTTGACCGGTTCAAAACCCTGCTTCTGCCAAAAGTGAATAAGGGCCTTTGTCGCCCCAAAACTGGTGCCTATACAGGTTATATTTTCTTTCGCGGCTTGCTGTTGAAGATGCGTCAGTAGTCCACTTGCTACACCGTGCCGACGCCATTCAGGAGCGACCGCAATGCGCTGAATACGCCATAGCTTGTTCTCTAACACCTTCTTGTCTCCAAGGTGAGTCGCCAATGATTGTGCCAGTAAGTGCCCGCGAATACGGCGAGTGCCTGCAATCACTGCCTCACTTAACGGAGTTGAAAAGCCTCCCTCTTCCGCCACCACCACAACGCCAATCGTATATTCACCTTGCTTGGCAACGACGATATGCAAACTATCATCATCAAGCAACAAGGCTAAATCATTGGGCGATGTTTGATAATGGGCCGTCATCAACAAAGAAAATAGCGTGACCAACTCTTGTTCATGATGGAATAAATGTTCAGCGCTGAGCGTTTTAAACTGTACAGCGCTATCCGCACACGGTTCCACCTTTGGTGGTATCACATCGTGAGCTACATTGAGTAGGAAAAGCTGATTCAGACAGGTCTCTACCGGATCGCCTTCGGCCCAACGCATGGGTTCGGTTAGGGTGAGAGAGCGCCACTGTGGCTGTTCTTCATCGAGGAGCGCGCGTAATCTAAGCGTAAAGGCGCGACCCGTTCCTTCATAACCATGCTCGGTACTGGCGATGGCGACACGGCTATACTGACGAAGGATCTGACTAATCATTGGCAGTGGAATAGCTGCCGCCTCATCAACGAGAAGAAGATCGGCGTCGGGGCATTCTCGCAGCAACGCATCTGGCGCGACAAAGCGAATACGACTACCTTCAACACCAACATCGAGCCCATTCACATCCGTTGTACCCAGCTGCTGTTTGGCATGGGCAAACAAGGTAGTGACATTGGCGGGAGTTGGCGACGTCACCACAATTTGTCGCGGCGCTTGTAAGGCTAACTGCGCTGCCGCTATTCCCATCGCCGCGGATTTGCCACGCCCACGATCCGCAGTCAGCAATAAAGGGCGACGGCGATGCCCAGTCACTACCTTTTTTAATCCGTTAATTGCATCCTGTTGTGAAACGAGATGAGATACGTCGGATAAAGGCGGAAGGGTGGGCGCCCGCCAGCCTTGATGTGAAATCCAAGCCACACTGTCCGTATTTTGCAAAAGCCCAAGCATTCTTCTGACCGATAACGGTAACGTCGCCACATCGTCAGCCACCTGTAAGATGATCAGTGAACCGGCTCGACAGCAGCCACTGATGGCACAGAAAGCCTCGCTATTAAATTTATCATCAACGTCTACCAACAGGTGGCCACACTCTTGCCCCAACCATTGTTTGGTTTGCCGCCAGCTGATGACATCTGGGAGATCCTGACTTCCTACGCGACGCACTGACGCTTCTCCTAACGCTAAGAGAGTCTCAGCCACCGACCGCTCTGAGACCACCAGTTGACGATGCGAGCGGGCTTGGGCTGTTTCAATCAGTTGAGAGAAAAACTGGGACAACAGAGAAGTGGCCGACATGAAGTGCCTAATCGAGTAGCAAACAATAGGCTGATCATAACTGAAAGCAAAAAAAACGGCACGCAATGCGTGCCGATATTCAATCGTGAGGTCGAGGCTTATGCGTTATCGAGCTGCTCTTTAATCAATGCAAGAATACGTTCGGCTTGCTGATCATCAATCTTTTTAAGGTTGATGCTTAAACTACTGCCTTTGCGTCGATACGCCGCACGGCCTTCTACTAAGGTCGTTGATTGCTCTTTTTGCTTCGCTTTTGGCGCAACTAACTCATCCTTGAATTGCTCAATATGCAAGGTTACTTCTCGGGTAATACGCGTCACGCCCTGCGCATCCACTTGTTGCCACAACGGGGTATTTCCCAGTTTCTCCAATAGTGCTTGCTGTTGACTGTCGTCTAAGCCAAAGAACAAGCGATGTAACTTCACTATAGTCGGACGGCCAAGTTCGGCGACACTCGGATAGGCTTGCAGTAATGGTAAGGGTAGGGCAGCGGCTTTCAACGCACCACTGACCAATGCTTCACTGCACTGACAGACAGTTGCCAGCGCTTTTTGATCAGCCACTTCGCCACTATCCAACATGGCTTGCATCTCTTTGCCTCGCTCATACAGCGATAAAGGCTTATGCGCATTAGCGACATCGGAGAGAAATTTTGCATGACGCGTACTGATACCTTTCGCGACATAAACGAGGAAGTCTTGCTCTGCAATCAAGCACGACATGCGACGGCGGCTACCGTCCAATACCTCAATGCGTCCATCATCTAACCAACGTCCCACCGCGGGGTATTGCTGACCGCGGTCTTTGAGCGTGGTGAGAATATCTGATAGCGCGAGCTCATTAAGAAACGACTGCTCTCGCGCGTTCTTATCAAATACCGTGGTTTTCTCAGCGATATCTGCCGCCGGTACTTTAATTAACTCAAATTCAACAGTATGTTCACCGGCCACGGCCAGCTCAATCACCGCTGCTTTTTCGCTAGCCGCTTTCTGCGCTTCTCGCGTGGTGGTTGCGCGTCGCTTATCGGCCTTAGCAAACAAACGTGCATTCAAATCGGAAGTTTTAATCGCCATTTTTATTTATCACTCCTGATTGAGCAATGCCCAGTGACTATGTAGCACGCGCTCAAGCTCAAGCCCAACACGATGCACCGCTTCTTGCGCAGTTGATAGCGTCTTCTTACCTCCCTCAAAGTCTTGCGAGGTCAAATCAAAAACAGTGCTATACGTATCTGCACAGGTCTCAAACGCGCGGCTTCGTGGAATCGTCGCCATCATCACTTGGTCACCCAAAAGGTAGTTCATTTCAGTCAACACTGAAATTTGCTTTTTATTGTCATCTTCAAACATAGTTGGCATCAAGCGCACAAACTCGAGACCATGCCAATCTTCAGGGAACATTTCATACACTTGAGGTAAGTGCTGGAAAAAGTTTACCGTTGATGCCCAATCTAAACGCTTGGCGGCACACGGGATCACCAACGCATTCGACGCATACATCGCATTCCAAACGAGGGGATCGATGTGCGGACCCGTATCAATCATGATCACGTCGAACTCATCACTGATAGGGTCAATAACCTTCTCTTTGAGCAATTCGACGACATCGAGCGACTGACTACTTGCCAATGCTTGCCAAGCTTCTGCGTTGAACATGGCATCTTCAGGAAACGCAGCCATGGTTTTTAAGTTTGGATATTGCGTCGGCAGCAAGACATTACGCATCATAAAGTCTTTATCTGCCGCTTGGGGGGTATTATCCAGCATGACATCGACCGCCGAATAAATCCCTTCCTGTTCCGTCAGGCTGATTTGTGGATTAAGGAACAGACGCAACGACCCTTGGGGATCCAGGTCAATTAAACAAATGCGATAGCGCTTTTCCAAGTTTAATGCCATACAGGCCGCGAGGTGCACCGCACTCATTGATTTACCCGTTCCGCCTTTCTGGTTCTGGATGTTAATCACCCACGGCTTATGGGCTTTTCCCTTACGCTCATGAAAAGAGGGGACATTGGCCGCATCCATGATTTTATGAGCTTCATCTAAGGTAATCGAGTAGTGGTTTGCATTGTTCTTGGTGAACTGATGCCCTTGCTGCTCCATACGAGAAATTGCTTCATCTAGCTTACGACGGGTTAAGCCAGATCGGGTTTCCATCAACGCTTTTGACATTGGTGGAAACAACTGATCATGTCGCTCTTCCATCACAATTTCGACGCGATCAGACTGAACTTGTTTCGTCTGCGCAGCGATATTGCGAAGGTTTTCAATCGTCTTTTCCCTATCCATCTTCTTTTCGCCATCATGAGGAATAATTGGCGATTGTACAGCACTAATAAGTAAATACAATAAAAAGCTGAACAGATAGCAATCAAATAAAGATCCTGCTCACAATTGTTATTCCAGCGAATATAAGGGCAGTTTTGGCCGCCAGAATCAGCCTACTCGTGTAGGAAAAGCGCCAAATATTTAAAATGTCACACTGTCACTTATTTACAATGTAAACGGAAACATTTCACGGAAGCCTATTTCATGATGGACAAATTACGGATAGTGTCATTTCAATTCTAATTGTCTGTCTGACGATACTCCACGAGTCACCTTTCTACCTCGCTTGATGCTATTAGTAACCTTTAACATGGCTTTTGATCATTTTTCCCTAAAACATGATCAAGGCAGATGCGATGTAAAGCGTAGTAACCTTGATCATGCTTGCGCTATCAGTGTCCCTGTTAAGGAACGATGATCAAGTGACATATCCGTTGAATTTGTCGGCAAATGGACGCTCAACAACACCGCTGAACACGGAAAAATGATCAAGTGAACCACAACAAACGGACTCTTCCCTATTCTAACCGGAACGATGAAGCTAGATGGCTAAAATACGGTGAATGTCAGATACAACAAGGGATCGCAAAGGATCGTATCACCATTCCGCGGCTATAGTAGGCTCACAATCATCGCTACGTATACGATCCAACAGCACGATCGCCATCATGATCATTGTTCCGCAAGTCGGACACATATCTCAGCCTCGCTAATCTACTGTGAATGTCATTTCAATTTTAAGACCAAACGCTCCCTATCCGTCCTCGTCTGGTGACAATCTCACCAATATTGACCGGGAAAGCTGGAAATGACGCTAGCTTGATCATAGTTCCATACCATAAACAGCCGCTATCCCACGTATTTTGGCTAGGATAATCACACAAGGTAATACTTGCCTGTGGATAAAGTGTGTGTGGGCCATGATCATAGTTTCAATCGATTGATGATCATCGCTTCGCGCCATTGATGATCATTGATACGGGCATTACATGATCATCGTTGGAGACGTATGTTGATCATGCCTCCGACCTTGTGTTGATCATGCTTTCGAGGGTGTCAAAAAATAAAACTCTAATAAACAAACACTTAAATAAAAACCGCCTCATGGATCAGTAGATCAGATCATCAAATTAGATCAGTTAAATCATAAAGATCAGTTAAAAGCGCCAATAAAAAAGATCTTTCTTTTATGATTTTTTTTTATTAGGATTTACCTGGAAGTATGGTCAGTTTACGGTCTTTGCTTATTTGACTATTCTCGCTCTTCAATGAGCAAGCTATCGGGAAAGGAACGAACTGCACATGAGCAGCACCAAACCAGAAAAAATACTGATTAAAGCCCCACGATCGCACAAAGACGGGCATCTTTTTGAAGTGCACGCTCAACTTGTTGACTGGCTTGCTCAATATGAGCATTTTAAAGGGGTAACCAAAAGTATTCTTGAGTTACTGAACCTGATTTCAGTCCGTGGTTTTTCCTCCCGAGATGGCTATGTATCAACCACAGAATTGGTCGATGCCACTGAAGGCCAACTCACCCGTGCCGCGATTCAGCAACGACTGCGAGCGGCTGTCAGCCTAGGGTTATTCATCCAACAACCGGTGCGGTTCGAGGAAGGCTTAGCAGGCAAAACCATGCTTCATCGCTTCGTCAATCCTAGCCGTTTAATCTCTACCCTCGGTAGTGCGGGATTAATGACAGAGAAAAGCCGTGATGTGGTCAAACAAAAACGCTCGAAAGCATTGGCACAAAATCAAGTGAACCGCCAACTGCTCAGTGAGCATGGGCTAGGCACGCCTCCTACCATGCCGGATGAGAAAGATCAGATCTTGGTATCGCCGACCAGTTGGGCTGGGATCATTGACCAAGCATTGGCACCGCCGCGAACGAAAAAAAGTTACCAAAAGTCGATGGTGGCGATCAGTGGCACCAAAGCGATCATCGAGACACGCTCAGCGAAGTCTATCATGACGGTGGACGATCTGATGACCTTGTTCGCGCTATTTACACTGACAGTGCAATACCATGATCATCATCTGCCCAGTTATGAACTGCAGACCCAAACCATTGGCAATAAGACGCCAATTTATATTACGGACATCCTGCAGCTGCGTGGTAAGAAAGACAGTGGTCCAGCGCGAGATGCTATCCGTGAAAGTATCGATCGGATTGAATTCACCGACTTTCAGTTGCACGAGCTGACGGGACGTTGGTTGAGCGAAAACATGCCGGAAGGGTTTAAAAGTGACCGATTTCGGTTCTTGGCTCGCACCATCACAGCGTCAGAAGAAGCCCCAAAAGAAGGGGATGATGGTGAAGTGAAAATCAAACCGAATCTGTATATTTTGGTTTGGGAACCGTCGTTTTTCGAAGAATTGATGACTAGGGACTATTTCTTCTTGTTCCCCCCCGAGATCTTGCGTCAGCATACCTTGGTCTTCCAGCTGTATTCGCTCTTCAGAAGCCGTCTGTCGCGTCGTTTAGAAGATTCCTTGTTGCTGAGCGAGCTAAACCAGAAAATGGCGAGAAACATCGAATGGCGCCGTTTTTCGAGCGATCTCATTCGAGAGCTTAAAAAGCTGGCTGATGGGAAGGTGACGGATGATGTGTTTGCGGTGAATCTGTGGGGGTATCATCTGACCCTTACTCGCGAGGATGATAAAAAGTATCCTGACTACCGGATGGATATTAAGTGCAATGTGGATGAAGTGATCCGCTATTCACGGGCCAAGATGTATAACGAAGGTAAACGATCGCTAGCGCCGACCATGCCGAACCCGCTGCGTAATGAGATTTTACCCAAACAAGACCTTGATCAGCTTTCCGGGATCATTGATGGGGAGTTTGAACCCATTCAACGCAAAGAAAAATCCAGCGGTCGGTTAGGGCGGCGTGTAAAGTTACGCAAGCATTTGGTTGAAGTGAACGCGGATGAGCTTACGATCGTGTTGTCGAAATATACCTCGGAAGAAGCCCTGCAACGCAGTATCACGGCGTTATCCGCAATGACGGGGCATCCAGCGTCTGTGATCACGGAAGAATGCCAAGGCTATTTAGAAAAGCTGGATTGGCTGATGGTGGGTGAGAATGTGGTGCCGTACGAGACGCTAAGCCGTACCATTGAGTTTTATAACCAACAGCAGCAAGAGCGTCATCTTTCCATCGAACGACTGATCTCAGGCTTAGCCGTTCGTCGTAAAGTCTGTCAGCGCGTGTATGAAGGCCATTTAGATGGGCAAGTATTAAGCGTACTTGATGAGATCGCCTCAGGGCGTTGACCTTACCGTTTATCATGTCAATAAGGATTAGCAGTAAGTTAACCAAGCGCTGACAATTGCCAAAGTAAGGACGATATACTCAATCTCGATAGATACCTTTGTCCTATTTGATGTCCTCGTCGACATCCTTTGGCACTTCTCTCGCCAGCGGGCCCTTGCCCGCTTTTTCTTTGTCTGAACAACACCTCCTAGCATAAAAGCCCAGTCAATTAGGCGTTTCATTGGTGAGTTTACAGTGTAAACTGCCTGCTTTTGCTTCATTGATTTTTGTTGTTTGGGAGATCTATGCCTGTTTTCTTGCCCTTTGCGGCAGTGTCGATTTGGGCGATGAATACCATCGTCAACAAGATGGCGGTGGTGGTGATTGCTCCCGGCGCCATGGCTTTCTATCGATGGTTCTTTGCGATTTTAGTGCTTACTCCCTTTTGCCTGCCGACTTTATGGCGACAACGACGTGCGGTGTTTAAATTAGCACCTCGCCTAGCGGTGTTGGCGTCACTGGGTATGGTGATCAACCAATCGGTCGCCTATTTCGCAGCACAAACGACTACCGCCACCAATATGGCGTTAATTATGTCGTTGGTCCCGCTGCTCAGTTTGCTATTTAGCGTATGGTTTTTGAACCAACCTCTAACACGTATCGCAATCGCTGGCGCGATATTGTCCTTTTTTGGACTTGGGTATATGCTCACCCAAGGTCAGCCCTTGGCGCTGCTTGAAAGCGGTGTCACTGTCGGTGACGGACTCATGTTGATTTGCGCGTCTGCTTATGCCTTGTATTGTGTATTACTCAAACGCTGGCCGATGTCGGTTTCTAATTGGGTTTCTGTGTATGTACAGGCATTGTTTGCAGTATTGATGCTCTTGCCTGTGCTTTATGCCGCGCCCAGTGCTGATATTGTTCCCGACGCATATCCCTTGGTGGGCTTTGCGGCCGTTGGCGCGTCGGTGTTGGCGCCTGCATTGTGGCTTAATGCGATCGCGCTCAATGGCGCTAGCCGTACCGCGATGTACATGAACTTATTACCCGTACTCACCGCAGGCATTGCCATGATATGGCTTGATGAAGTATTAACGTACTATCACCTCATTGGTGGCAGTTTGGTGCTTCTCGGCGTTGGATTATCGCAACGATCTACCCATCCAACACGCTGACAACCGTCTACACTTGATAAATGAGCGTAGTATCAACCTAGGGTGTTGATAGGAGGTGAGCGATGTGGTGGTTAATTGAGTTAGATTGGATGCCTTTATGGGTGACGCCTGCGCAAGGCCGCGTGAAGTCATCGGCCTCATCACCGATTATTTGGTAGTGAACCCAAGGAGAAATCGTTACGAACATGGAAGTGAAGGAAATGGAGACGCCGCGGGTAACGATTCGACCCGCCTTTCGTCGTGAAGCGGCCTATTTCTGGCGTCAGATTTATCACTCTCGCGCGTGGAAGCAGTTTGACGCGCCTTATATTCCTCTCGAACCTGTCTCATTTTGGTCCTTTCGGTTTGGCCTGTTCCGACGTTTTATTGTTGGCGACAGCGCCAAAGTCATTTGTGTGGATGAACGTCCTGTGGGCTATGTGACCTTCTACTGGGAAGACAAACGCACACGCTGGCTTGAAGTGGGGATCACTATTTTTGACCCCGCCGATTGGGGTAAGGGAATCGGCCGCCGCGCGTTGACCTTGTGGGTGGATGAGTTATTTCGCTGCCAAACGCTTAACCGGATAGGGCTGACTACTTGGTCAGGGAATCCGGGCATGATGCGCTGCGCGAAGGCGTTAGGTATGAAAGAAGAAGGCCGGTTGCGTTCGGTGCGCTTCTTTCAAGGTGAGTACTATGATGCGTTACGTTTCGGTGTGCTTCGCGAAGAGTGGTATGGGTTACATCACGCCTCTACCCAGCCTGGGATCCATAGTGTCTCTTTAGACGCCCAACCCGCGCCGCTTGCTGCAGCATCAACCATGCACAAGCATCATACGCTGGTATGATGCTGGCATCACTTGTTTGTCGATGGCGTGACTCTCAAGCGGGCGTGATAATACATAGCCTTGCAAGTAATCACATTGATGAGCACTCAGCCAAGCAAGCTGTTGCCGTGTTTCGACCCCTTCTGCGACGACACGCAAATCAAGCGCATGGGCCATGGCAATAATCCCACGACACAAAGGGGCTGCTTTGCCGGTCGGCTGATCGATATCCATGATAAAGCTGCGGTCCATCTTCACCACACTGAACGGATATTGGCGCAATAACGATAACGACGAGTAGCCCGTACCAAAATCATCCAGATAGAGCTTCACGCCCAACTGATGGAGACGATGGAGGTTTGTCGCGACACACTCGGAGTGTTCCAGCAAGGCGGTTTCTGTCATTTCTAAAGCTAAGCACTGAGGTGCAAATCGATGGCGTGTGAGCAAGTCCGCAATGTCATCCGCAAAGGAGCTTGCTTGGCATTGCTTAGCGGAGACATTAACCGTAATTGTTGGGCACTGATCGGTAGGCAAGCGCTCACTCCAGTTATCAAGTTTAAGCGCGACTTGCTCCAATACCCATTCGCCCAATTCGATGATATAGCCGGTTTCCTCTGCGATAGGAATAAACTCAGCGGGCGAGATAGTCCCGAGGGTTGGATGGTGCCATCTTAATAGCGCCTCGGCGTGGCTAAGTGTTTCATTTTTTCCATCGAAAATAGGCTGATAAGCAAGCGAGAACTGATGTTCGGCAAGAGCCTTTTTAAGATCTTGCTCGACAATAAAGCGGTGTTGCACTTTGGCCAGCATCGCAGGTTGAAATATCGCGAGACGCTCTCGCGTAAGCTTGGCGTGATACATGGCAATATCGGCTTGCTGAATAATATCAAGCAACGAGGCATTGGCGTTATTCACTGTCGCGATGCCGATACTGGCACTGATATTGAGAACATGCTCGTCAACGGAATAAGGCTGACTCAATGCGCGAAGCAACTGTTTGGCTTTGGTTTGTGCCAATGCCAATGCACAATCTTGCTCGAGCAAGACAATAAACTCGTCGCCACCAAAGCGAAAGATACGCTCATCGGGGATGTAACGGGTTAATCGCGACGCGACACGTCTAAGTAAGGTATCGCCGACCACATGCCCGAGAGAGTCATTAACGGCCTTAAAACGATCGAGGTCGATAAACAATAGCGTAAAGCTTGTCGCGCGTTGGGCTTTCAACATCGCCAGCATACGTTCCAGCATGCTATCGAGCGCCGCACGATTGGACAGCCCAGTTAAACTATCGTGCCGAGCTTGATGATACAGCTGGCGTGTTTGATTGGTTACCAGTGCCTGTGCCAGCGTGAGTCTGTTCGCATAGGACCAGAAACTCGCCAAAATAGATAGCCCCAACGCAAGCACCAAAATGCCGACTAAAATGGCATAGCGACTTGCAGCACTTCGAGATTGAATATCAAAGAACTGAACCACCAGCCCCTCTTCGCTACCGGGAATGGCAATAAGATCGGTATCTGCGCGTTGATTTTGCCAAGGATGCAGACGCGCGGGTGAATGGGTGGAAAAAAGCTGCTGATGCCCAAACGCTTCCTTGGCTATCATTGCCATTGCTGGAGCTGGGGTGTCGCCTTGCCAAAGTGCCGGGAAAAAGGAGTTGAAATACAAGGTGGTCGCAAGATAGCCCCGCAACTGACCATCAGGTTCGGTAATCGCGGCAAACCAGCGCACACCGTACCCATGCTGATCACTGATGAGCATAGCCTCTGGTTGGCGTTTGAAATAGGCACGCTCCATGGTCACCGTGTTGTCACATTGGGCATCGGCACGCCAACCCAGATAGCCATTTTCTTTTGCTTTAGGCGAAACATAAAGTGCGGGGAAGGTGTCGTTACGCATTACCCATTGGCATACTTTGCGGCTTAATGGCGGATAAGGCTGAACCGGATGACGTTGGGCAAAAACATCACTGAGCTCAGCACGGTTCACGCGAGGCAACCACATCACACTATCAATCCCAGCATTATCTCGGGTATGGGTATCAATGAATCGGTGAAATGCCGCTTGGGAAGGGCCAGCTTCTTGCTGTAAAAAGAGTTGCGCAGAAAGTTGTAGCTGATAAATATGTGAAAAGGCTTTGCTGAGCACATGACGCTGTTTTTCAACTTGTACCGAGAACAAACCGTGTTGACGCTGTATGTCTAGCGTGTAAACCAGCCAACTGGATAACCCCGCCAGCGCAATAACCACGCCGAATCGCCAAATAGGCTGTGATCGCAAAAAGCGCATAATCAAGAAAACAACGTATGACAACCAATGAGGCGATAAGGATAAGGTGCCTCGATGACAGTTTTGATGGCATTTTGTGTCATTTCTGTGAACGCTTGTTTGGACACCGGGTKATGACGGCGATCGGCTTCGTCAAAAATATGACGTATTTTTTATACAGTCATCAGGTCGGTATCACTGGACGCAACAACGCAAAAATGTGATGTGAATCACTCATTGGTTAGTGGCTTGATTAGGAAACGAACTTTTGAAAAGGGTGGTTGATTATTCATTCTTCTCGCGCAGATTCGATACATTATGCCTGATCTTTCGATAGGGGATCACGACCTTCTCTGCTAACTTCTAGTGAGTCGATGGATGACACACTCTCGACAACACCTCTGTTCCTGCCGAGTAATAACACATTGATTGTGGGGGAGTTCCATGAAAAAGTTGGAGAATGTCTCTGCGGTATGTTTCGATCTAGATGGGACCTTAGCGGACCCATTTGACGACCTTGTTGACGCGATATCGGGCATGTTGAAAGGGCTCGATCTACCATCTGAAGATCCGAATACGATCAAAGATTGGATCGGTGATGGCGCAGATTTGTTGATCCACCGGGTGTTAACACGCCAGATCAATGGCCGCGTGTCAGATGCGGTCTTGAATCAGGCGCGCACGCTTTTCTTGTCCTCTTATCTGGGCAAAAAACCGCCAAAAACACGACTCTATCCGGGCGTTCTCGAGTGCTTGAAAGGACTGGCACGCCGACAGCTTCCCATGATCTGTACCACGCACATGCAAACCGTTCACGCCAATAGTTTGTTAAAAGCGCTCGGCGTGAGCCACTTTTTCACGCGGATTGTGGGGGCTGATGCGATTGCCGCCTTGCAATCGGGCCCCGATGCCATCTACGAGGCCGCGGCGATTTTGCGCGTTGCGCCCACGGAGCTATTGGTTGTTGGGGATGCAGTGAATGATGTTCAGGCCGCAAGGTCGGTCGGATCGCCTGTTGTTTGCGTGACTTACGGCTATAATTACGGAACAGAGATAGAGAAAGCGCGTCCCGATCTGACCCTTGATACACTCGCGACGCTGCCCAATATCATAGAAAAGCCGATGCATTCACGCGAACAGGGACCAGCAACTACTGTTCCATCGCATCCGGTCATCGCGTCGCCTTTGCCGTCTCACACCTTGCGCCGGGGAGGTGATACGCCATTCCGATAAACGGTCAGGAGGGAAGCGTGAAAAACGAACTAGATCCTGCATATCTACTTCGCGCCTACGAGATAGTGACTCAGTTTGGAGAAAAAACCAAAGAGGGACATCGCCTAGATGGTATTGAAGCCTTCTCAGATTATGACGGCTACACCATTTATTTAGCCGGAAATGGCGTACAGTTACGGGTGGGGTTTCACAATACATATCACCTGGATTATGAGCACGAAAACCTTAAAACGCAGTTCTTGAATAAGGTCGATGCCTTGGTGAAAAACTATCGACAGTCGTGACCAAACATTCGATAAACGCCCCGCCATGGGGCGTTTTTTTTGGCCGATGATCAGGATTTGTTATGGATAATCAAATCGTTAAGAAAAGCCGTACCGACAAACAGTGCGCAGTGACAGGCACGGATGCTCACTATCAAGCACTCGTGGCGAGTGCAGCCGCTGCCATTTTGGTGATTGATGAATCAGGTGTGATTATCGATGCCAATCCCTACACCCACACGTTGCTTGGCTATGACCACCGGCAACTGGTGGGCAACAATGTGGAATGCTTGATGCCGCCAGAGCATGAGGGTAAGCATCAGCATTATCTGATGCAATACCTTACCGGTGGTGAAGCAAAAGTGATTGGAACTGGGCGGCGAGTTAAGGCCCGTCATGTCGATGGGCACCTCGTCCCTGTACACCTTGCGGTCAGTGAAGTACAGATAGACAATCGGCGTGAGTTTATCGGCATCATGTCTGATCTCAGCGCGCTCACGCAGGCGCAAGCGAGCGTAAAACACGAGCGCAACCAGCTAAAAACCATCATCAATGCGATTGCTAATCCAGTGTTTGTCCGTGAGCTAGGCGGGCGATATACCATGGCCAATCATGCGTGTGTCCAGGCCGTTGGGGTCGATAATGTGGAGGTGTTAGCTGATGCCTTTGCGCAGTTATTACCCGAAGGAGGACGAGAGACACTCAACGCGCTGGATCATCAACTGACCATGAATGGCGAGCCGGTGCATACCGATGTAACTCTGAACGATGGCCGCACCTTTAAGCTGGCGAAAACCCTTATCCATCACCTTGAGGGTGAGCCATATGCCATTGTGACTGTCGCGTACGATGCCACCCCACTTCTTAATGCCATGAAAGACGCGGAGCGGGCGAACCAAGCGAAAAGTGACTTTCTTTCTGCAATGAGTCATGAATTACGCACCCCGCTTAACTGTGTGCTTGGCTATGCACAATTATTAATGAATGCGACCTCGCCAGCGTTAGAGGCCACTCAGCAACAATACGTGGCACAAATACACCAAAGTGGCCGTCATTTACTCACCCTGATTAATGATGTGCTGGATCTTGCCAAAATCGAGGCGGGAAAAATTTCCCTCAACCCGAGCTGGGCACCTTTGCGTCCGATGATTTGCGAGGCTGTCGATTCGCTGTTGCCCCTTGCTCATCGCCAGACGGTGAGTTTGCGCCATACCTTACCGGACGCACTTAACGGCGATATTTACGTCGATGTGACCCGATTTAAGCAAGTGCTGATCAACCTCATTAGCAATGCAATTAAATACAACCATGCCGGTGGCCGTGTCACGGTATCGACCCATCAGCAAGCCGAAACGATAACGATCGCGGTGACGGACACAGGCATTGGCATTGAACAGGATAAGCTGAGCGCGTTATTTGAGCCTTTTAATCGCTTAGCGGCCGAGCATACCCATATTGAAGGGGCAGGCGTGGGGCTTGCGGTCACACAGCAATTGATTGCGCAAATGCAAGGTGAGATCACCGTGAGCAGCGAAGTCGGAAAAGGGAGCTGTTTTGCCGTCACCTTTCCCTACCGTGGCCAGTCGTTGACCGAGATAGCGTCTTCACCCACGCCGTTCACCCTTACCCAGCCGCATCGAGTGCTTTTTATTGAACCAGACGTTGCRCAGCAACGCTTAATGGCCGATTGGTTCGAAGACTGGCCGTTACTGACCTTGACCTGTGTCCATGATTTATCGTTGGCAGCCGCGATGGCGCATACCACACCGCCCTCACTGTTCATGGTCAGTTATGCGGTGCTTGATGACACGGCAGATCAGGTTCAGTCGCGACTCGGGGAACGGCCCATGATCGTGGTTAACGTGCCGGACTCTGAATCTATGCAATCGCACAGCGACAGCATTGTGACGTTGGCATCACCGGTATCGGGTGCGGCGTTGGGCCGAGCGATGCAAACACTTTTGGAGGACAGGGCATGACACGAGAAAAATCCCAAGCGCAGATCCTGATCATTGATGATCGACCGGAGAATGTCGACTTGTTGACTGCCATGTTGCTGCAATCTGGCTATCAACACATCACAGGCCTTAACGATCCACGCCTTGTGACCGATTACCTCTCCCCGGTCCCCGATTTAGTGTTGCTTGATATGCGTATGCCACAACGCTCGGGGCTGGATGTACTCGATCTGTTGAACAATACGCTCGGTGAGCACTGTCCCCCGGTGATGGTGCTCACTGCCGATAGTGATAACAATCTGCGCAACCAAGCCTTATGTCGTGGGGCCATTGATTATCTCACCAAGCCGTTTGATCACCATGAAGTGCTCCAGCGCATCCATAATATTCTCCATTTTCAATTCAAAACCCTGAAAGAGCGAGATCAAGCGGCGCGTTTGCAGATGTTAGTGAATAAGCAAACCGCGGCATTACGTACCTTGTCTTTAACCGATCCCCTAACCAATCTACCCAATCGACGTGCGCTGGTGGATGCGGCTGAACGTCAACTCGCAAAGGGGATGGTGACCGTGTTTATGATAGCGTTGGATGGGATGGAGGCGGTAACACAGCATCAAGGCCACTTAATGACAGAAGCGCTGTATAAGCACCTTGCAGGGCTGTTGGCTAGTAGCTCGGTCGCAAGAGGTCGGCGTATTGGTGTCTGGGACAACACACGTTTGGTGATGTTAGTGGAAGGAGATATCACCGCCATTGACGCACTTGCCAAGCGGATGTGTCGATTATTGAGCGGGCATCACACCCTTGATGGCCGTTTGATGTCGATGCACTGCCATGTGGGAATAGCTCAAGCGGAAGGGGAGCATCACGATGTGGAGCAACTCTTTCGCCAAGCGATTCTAGCCATCCCGACCGATGACACCGAAGTGGGTCATTATCGCCAAGAGTTGGATGCGCAATCGCAACGTGAGCATATGATCCGCAATGGACTTAGCCCGGCTCTTGAACAAGGAGGGTTGTCTTTGGTCTTTCAGCCCAAATGGGATCTCAATACTGGCACCATGGTAGGCGCTGAGGCGTTATTGCGTTGGCGTCATCCGCAACTGGGAGCGATCAGCCCGGCCGAGTTTATTCCCATTGCCGAGCGAAGTGCCGATATGATCCAACTCGGCGATGCAGTTTTTTCTATGGCGTTGCGCGCGCTGGTCCGTTGGCGAGAGCAATACACCTTGCCCGAGGCGTTTCACTTAGCCATCAATGTCTCTTCCCAGCAACTTCGCCACGGTTTTGCCGACAGCATTCTTGCCCGCTGCCAAGCGCTGGAAGTACCCACCCAAATCATTCAGCTTGAGGTTACTGAATCGGCATTAATTCGACATATGTCGGTGGCGCTTAAAGAGTTACAACAGCTCCGTGATGCGGGGATGCACATTGCGCTTGATGATTTTGGCACAGGCTACAGTTCATTGAGCTATTTGAAACAGCTTCCTGTGGATTGGGTGAAGCTTGATCGTAGCTTTATTCAAGACCTTGCATCCAACGCCAGTGACAAACACCTTGTTGGCAGCGTGATCGACCTAGCGCATGGGTTCGGCCACGGTGTGGTGGCCGAAGGCGTGGAAGAAGTTGGCCAGCAACAGATTTTGCAGCGTATTGGCTGTGACCAAGCGCAAGGCTTCTTGTATGCCAAACCGCTGGGGTCAGAACAGTTTGAACAGCTTCTGCAAACCGGATGTGAATGCCCAGCGACGGCTATCAGTGCGCCCGTGTCTGGATAGCCGTGGTCATCATCGGATTAGAGATGAGGCTTGCGCTTTATCCGTAGGATGCATATCCTGAACACAGTTAGTCGGGGAGCAAGTAATTGCTGAGACTGCGAAAGCAGGACCCGTAGAACCTGATCCAGTTAGCACTGGCGGAGGGAACTGACACGATCAGCGCACAAAGTGACGCATACTGCCTCATTTTGTCTCCTTCCGCCCCTGATGATTAAGGGGCCAATATGAACCTATCTCCACCTGTTATTCTCACCATTGCCGGCTCAGACAGCGGTGGTGGCGCGGGCATTCAAGCCGACATTAAAGCGATTTCAGCGACCGGCGGCTATGCGTGCTCGGTGATCACTGCGCTAACCGCGCAAAATACCTGCGGTGTCGAGGCCGTCTTGGCGGTTGAGCCCGATTTTGTGCGCGCCCAATTAGATGCAGTGTTATACGACATGCCGGTGCGTGCGGTGAAAATCGGTATGCTGGCCAATCAAGCGATTATTCGTGAAGTCGCTGCTGTGCTGGCACGGTCGCCACACTTACCGGTGATTTTAGATCCCGTAATGGTCGCGACCAGCGGCGACCCTTTGCTCGACGAGCAGGCCATGAGGGCGTTGATTGAAGAGCTTATTCCGCGAGCAACGGTGCTCACTCCCAACTTGCCGGAGGCCGCTCGCTTAACCGGTCGGCCTGTGCCTACCTCTATAGAGCAAATGCATGAGCTGGTGCCGGCACTTCGCCATCTAGGCTGTCCTTACGTGATGCTCAAAGGGGGCCATTTACATCACGCCCCTGAAAGCGTCGATATGTGGATTAGCCGAGATACCTGTCAAACCTTGCGCGCACGCCGCATTGAAACTACCAACACCCATGGCACCGGATGTTCACTGTCTGCTGCAATCGCCTCGTTTTATGCCCAAGGGATGACGCCTATCGAGGCCGGGCGAGCGGCTAAGCAGTATTTGACGGAGGCCTTAGCGCATAGTCAGCAGCTAACGGTCGGAAGAGGTGCTGGGCCGGTGCATCATTTTTACGCTTACCCTGATAATTTGTGTCTGTCGCCAGCAGAGCATGCTGTCGCGGAATTGCCCTGAGACGAGATGGAAACGATCCGCTGCAACCCAAGTGGGGCAGCGGCATCGAAAAGAAAACAGCAAAGATGCGTTGGACGCGTCCGTTAGGCGGCAGACCAATGTGGTAAACGCTCGGCGGCGATATAAAAGATGCGATCGCCCGGTGCCACTTCAGTGTGTAGGCGAGGGTTCAGAGTGATCCCATCGCCTTTGTCGAGACCAATTAAGGTTGCATCATACTCATGCTTTAATTGATTAAACAAGGTGCCGACATCGGTTGCACTCGCATCGGTGGGGTAGCGGGCACAGTATTGGGTCATCCCTTGAGCCGTGCTCAATAGCTCGTGATGTAATTGGCTTGAACCGGGATCAACGGCCGCTTTTGCCAGCATTTCCACCGACACAGACGGCACACATTCAGCGTGCGGATAGTGCTGCTTCAATATTTGGCTGAGTGCATCATCTTGAAAATACGCGAGTAAATGGGCAGAAGGGTTTTTGTGAGCGCAGAACAGCGCCGCAGAAAGCGTGATATCGTCTTCTGGGTTATCGATAATAATACTCGCGGCACTGTCGATGCCGGCGCGCGCGATGCCCTCGGCATCAGTAAAGCTGGTCACGCGCACAAACTCTACCTCGCCAGGCAGCGGATTTTCCATTTCAGGACGGACACAAAGCACGATCGGGCGCTCGCCATGAATACCGCTTTGCAATAAACGGATTAACTGAATGGTACGCTGGCCGTTCCACCCCAAAACTAAAATATGATTTTTCACAGTAAGACTCCGTTTTCCTTGTAATCCACGTCGCCAATAATCCACCAAGGCACTGGTCACATGCCCAATCACCACCGCAAACAGACCGAGTCCACCGGGAATGATCCAAAAGGCGGTAATCCACTGTCCTGCTTCGGTGGCGGGCGAGTAATCGCCATACCCCACGGTAGAGGCGGTGACCACTAAGTAATAGATGTAGCGACTGAGTGACTGAGTCATCTCAGTTTCACCCGCTGATTGTAAAAGCAGCCAGCCAATGATGCCGTAGGCGAGTACGACCAATCCGAGAATACGCCCGTTTAAATGGGCGAAGTGGCTGATAATCCAACGTTTAAAAAGCAACCAAAAGGTCATAGTGTCTCGCTCATTCGCTATGGAAACGCCAGTATGAAGGGATTTTTTATGGGTTTACAGTGTAAATCAACGCATTGGCGTTGAGAGGATCACAGTTTAATCGATTACAAGCACATGCGTATGTATAAGGCGTACAATATGTATATTAACAACTCGGAGGGCTTCGCGTGTTTACATCTCGTCGTCAACTCGAACAAGAACAACAAAAACGTACTGAATTACAGCTAAAACTGGAGCAAGTCAATGCCCAGATAGACGCGCTGCACAGCGAAAAGGCGGCGTTAGAATCGGAGCTGGCCGTGGTACAGAAAAAACGCCAAACCGGTAAAGCGATCGACGCTAACCTGTGCCATTTTGGTGATTCGATTACCTCGACCCAATCTTCGCTGGCGACTCTGGCAGAAACTATTAATGGTGAAAAAGAGCGTGTGACGGAGGTGAGCCATCAGGCGGCGTCATGTGCCGAACAAGTCAATGATCTTGCTCGCCATGTGCAGTCATTATCCGCGCAATGTCAGCAATCGTCGGAAGCAATTCGTGCTCTTGACCAACACGCACAGGAAGTCAGTGGCATTGTGAACTTGATTCGCGATGTGGCTGACCAAACCAATCTGTTGGCCCTGAATGCGGCGATTGAGGCAGCCCGAGCTGGCGAGCAAGGGAGGGGATTCGCCGTGGTGGCTGATGAAGTCCGTAACCTCGCCGAACGCACCTCCACCGCTACGCAAGATATTACTCAGCTGGTGGAGAAGATTCGCGCCGGGAGTGGGCATGCGTGTACGCTAACCGATCAGCTTGCCAGTGAAGCGATCAAATATAGCGAGCAAGGCCAACAGGTGGCAGATGCGATGGCGACGCAAAGTGAGCAGGCGCAGCACAGTCGAACCACCATTAAAGCATCTGCATTGCGTGCCTTTTGTGAACTGGCAAAACTCGACCATATCAGTTTTAAGTTTGCGATTTATCGTGTGGTGCTCGGTGAAGATAGCATGAACGCCGATGATGTGACCGACCATACCCAGTGCCGCTTAGGGCAGTGGTACGATCGCGGCGAAGGACGACAGTACTTCGCCCAGTTACAAAGTTTTAAAGCTATCGCCGCCCCTCATGAGCAAGTACACACTCACGCGAAAGCGGCGGTAGCAGCGTTTCATGCACAGCAACCCGAGCAGATGATCGCGGCGCTAACAGGGATGGAGAATGCCAGTATGACGGTGATTGATAAACTTGAACATCTGGCGATTGAAGGCAGCGAAGAAGTCGCGTAACACGATGAGTGTGAAATAACGACACAGATGGTAATCTCATCCTAAATCAAGGATAAAAAGCCGAAGGAGGCTGAAGTTRCCATGACGTCGATTGCATTACTCGATGGTGGCCTAGGGCAAGAAATTTATCAGCGAGCGCCACAAGTGAGCTCACGGCTTTGGTCGGTGGCGGTAATGTTAGAGCATCCGAATATTGTTAAAGACGTACACAAAGACTTTATCCGGGCAGGCGCCAAAACGCATACTCTCAATACCTATCCGGCCACCCCAACACGCTTGGCGAAGGCGGGGTTGCTCGATAGCATTGACACCATCTATCGGCAGGCCTTTTTTGCATTGCAACAAGCTATCGACGAAACCGGCGAGGACGTTGATATTGCCGGTTGCTTACCCCCTCTAGTCGGCAGCTATCTCGGTCAGCCCCAGCGTAGCTTTGAAGACATGAAAGCGGAGTTTGCCCATATTGCGCTCCTACAGCCTGACGTGGACGTCTTTCTTATCGAAACCATGAGCAACACACTCGAAGCGCGCGCAGCCTGTGCCGCCGCTCGCGAGCAAGGTAAGCCTTATGGCGTTGCATTTCGTCTCGAGGCTGATGGTAACTTGCGCTCTGGCGAGTCGCTTAACGAGGCAATGCGCGCCGTGGCCGACTACGCCCCCACAGCGGTGATGCTTAATTGCTGTGATCCAGCCGTATTGACCACTGCAATGCCACACATGGCACGGAACTATCACACCGTGGGTGGCTATGCCAATGCCTTTAAATCTGTGGATGATATGGCCAAAGGCAGCAAAGCCGATGCGCTAGAGGCCCGTGAAGATCTCTCTCCGCTAGTGCACACCGAACGCGTACAACAATGGATCGCCGACGGTGCCCTCGTCGTCGGCGGCTGCTGCGAAATCACCCCCGCGCACATCCAACACCTCACGCAAACCCTTGAACAATCTCACGAGATCATCAAGTTTTCGCAGCTGGGAGAGCGTTAGATAACTCGTTCCCACGCTCCGGCGTGGGAATGCATACCGAAGCCGACGCACCTCTCGTTCCCACGCTCCGGCGTGGGAATGCATACCGAAGCCAATGCACCACTCGTTCCCACGCTCCTGCGTGGGAATGCATACCGAAGCCGACGCACCACTCGTTCCCACGCTCCGTCGTGGGAATGCATACCGAAGCCGACGCACCACTCGTTCCCGCGCTCCGGCGTGGGAATGCATACCGAAGCCAATGCATCACTCGTTCCCACGCTCCCGCGTGGGAATGCATACTGTAGCCGATGTACCACTCGTTCCCACGCTCCGGCGTGGGAATGCATACCGTGGCCGATGCACCACTCGTTCCCATGCTCCTGCGTGGGAATGCATACCGAAGCCGATGTACCACTCGTTCCCATGCTCCTGCGTGGGAATGCATACCGAAGCCGACGCACCTCTCGTTCCCACGCTCCCGCGTGGGAGTATGTAGTGGCTTAGTCTACGTTGGTATTTTTTTCTTTCAATAGCTTCCCGATAGGTGTCAGTATCGCGTCGTTTCCTTGTGCTACCCCCAACGGATTATTAATA
>NZ_MUFL01000049.1:0-25643 GCF_001995355.1 Salinivibrio sp. PR919
CCACGCCTCGACCATCTTGGCAAAGCGAAGTTCGATGCGGCGATGCAACTCCCCTCGATCCTGAGGAGTGATTGCGAACTGGTGAACCTGATACGGCAAAGGATCACCTTTTTTCTCCGTTAGCGCCGTTAATGTGTGTCCGGAAACCCGGAATACTTCTAACGCACGCATGATGCGCTGCGGATCATTAGGATGGATCCGCGCGCCCGCAACAGGATCAATATGGCATAACTGCTGATGCAATGCCTCCCAACCGTGCTGCTGCGCCTCTTTTTCTATCGCGTCGCGCACCTCAGGATCTGCACTGGGTAGCGGTGATAACCCCTCGAGCAACGCTTTAAAGTACAACATTGTGCCCCCCACTAGCAGCGGGATTTTGCCTTGGGCAACAATCTCCGCCATCGCGGTGAGCGCATCGTCACGAAAGTCGGCCGCCGAATAGGCTTGCGACGGATCGCGAATATCAATTAGGCGATGCGGGGCCTGAGCCAATTCATCAGCCGTTGGTTTGGCAGTACCAATGTCCATGCCGCGGTAAATCAATGCCGAATCCACACTAATAATTTCCACCGGCAATGTTTTACGTAACGCTATAGCCAGATCCGTTTTTCCTGAGGCAGTCGGCCCCATCAGAAAAATGGCCTTGGGCAACGGATTAGTCATGCTTTAATGCTTCTATCGCTGTGGTCAAGTCAAGACGTTTAAACACGCGCTGATAGCCATGCTGTAACGCCTCGCCCTGCCAATATTGTTCAATTTCCGAAACGGTCTGTACCGCTTGCGCAAGGCTGACGTGATCCGATGCTACTGTCAACTGCTTTGCCAGCCAACTCCACATGCTTGAGCTGTGATCTTCATGGGGTTGATCTGGGGTTAATGACAATAAAAATGCCAACAAGTCAGGAATAAAAGCTTGAAGGTTGGACTGGCGCAGTGGCTGACATACTGTCATGACCATCAACTGTTGTCCTTTTACCTTTATATGGATCCCAAAGCGCCCTAATAAGGTTTGATAGTGCTCAACCGCCTCACATTCTTGAGGCGACGCCGACATCCGTTGCGGGATCAATAGCGGCTGTGCCACTAACCCTTCATCAAGGGCGGGTCGCAACGCGCCCTGCTGACGCCATGTCTGCAAGGCTTGATAATCCGCCAACCACAATGCATCGCCGCGCGCGATCAGTACATAGTGACCGTGAGTCACGGCAAGCACTTTGCCTAACCCACTTTCTGTACGGGCGGGTCGATCGCTGACATCGGCGACCGCCGCCTCCACCGTTGACACAGCCTCAGACACGGCTGGGGCTGATGTTTCCGAGAGTGTGGTCTGCGTGTGCGGCTTTTGTTCTGACGCGTAAGGCGTCATCAGTGCCTGATACGCTTGTGTCGCCTTTTTAGATGGTGGCGCGGGTTGCGAGGAAAACGCGCGACTCCCCGACCATTCCCCTGATTGCCCACCCTCGCGGACCGGCTCCGTGCGCTGGCCGGGATAATCCGGAAAACGGTTCACCGCGGTTTGGTAGTCACTAGCCACCGCAGATGGCCGTGTCTGATAGCTAGCCTGTTCGCGGATCTCACCGGTTTCATTGTCCACCCCCTCTAAGACGGGAGAACTGGCCTGCTGTAATGCATCAAAAATAGCTTGGAAAATAAAGTCATGCACCAAGCGGGCTTGATGGAATCGCACTTCATGCTTCGCGGGGTGTACATTCACATCCACTTGGTGCGGATCCACATCAATGTAAAGAACAAACGCCGCATATTGGTCAGGGGCAAGGCTTTGCTCATAGCCTTGACGAATCGCATGGTTAATCAGCTTGTCTTTCATCATCCGCTGATTGACAAAGCAGTGCTGCATATCATTTTGCTGACGCGCACCTTCTGGCGTACAAATCCATCCCCGAAGCGTCATATCATGATGGGTCAGCTCCACACGCAATGCATGGTCAACAAACTTTTGCCCACATACCGCTTTGAGACGACGCACCGGATCGCCCTGTTCAGGCACACGCCGATACTGACGCACAGGCGTACCGTTGTGACGCAAGTTAATGGTGATATCGAAACGGCTCAGTGCGATACGGCGCAACAGCTCATCAATATGGCCAAATTCGGTTTTCTCGGTACGTAGAAACTTACGTCGTGCGGGTGTATTGAAAAACAAGTCAACCACTTCCACCGTACACCCCACAGGATGCGCCGCAGGCTTCACACTCACGGCCATATCACGGCCTTCCGCATACGCTGACCACGCTTCTTGCTGTTCAGCAGGACGCGAGGTGATGGTCAGGCGAGAAACGGAGCTGATACTCGCCAGCGCCTCGCCGCGAAAGCCTAAACTCATGATCGCTTCGAGATCATCCAAGGTGTGGATTTTTGAGGTGGCATGTCGGCTTAACGCCAACTGCAAATCTGCTTTACTAATTCCGCTACCGTTATCACGCACACGGATCAGCTTACTGCCGCCTTTTTCAATATCGATATCGATACGGGTCGCGCCCGCATCAATACTGTTCTCGACCAACTCTTTGACCACAGACGCTGGTCTTTCGACCACTTCACCCGCGGCGATTTGGTTGGCCAAGCGAGCCGGTAAAATCTGAATGGCCATATCAACTTCCCGGAATGATTAACGTCTGCCCCACCGCCAAGGTGTCAGAGCGCAGCGAGTTGGCTTGCCGCAAGCTTTCAATGGTCACGCCATAATTCGCGGCGATTTTTCCTAAGTACTCGCCACGTTTGACTTTGTGCTTGCGATCCGGCGTCGTGGCGCCGGGAATCGACAGTTTTTGCCCAACCCAAAGCGTGTCCGATTTCAGACTATTGGCTCGGCGAATAGTACTGACCGACACCTGATAGTGCTCGGCAATCTTGCCCAGAAACTCGCCGCGGCTCACGGTATGGGTAACCGTACGCGTCGAAGAGGCACCGTTATCCGCCTTACCGGCGAGTTTAGCGACATCGACATTAGGGATAGACAGCACTTGCCCGACCCGCAACGTGTTAGAGCTTAGCCCATTGGCGGATTTAATCGCCGCGACCGAGCTTTGGTATTTATTGGCGATCAAAGACAACGACTGCCCCGCCGTGACAGTATGTTTTACCCCATTTTTACGGGCAGCGAATAAGGTGCCATCGGGCGGGAAATGTTCAAAATAATTACGGATCCCGTGATAGACCGCATCGGCAAGCCGGCGCTGGTGATCCCGTTGGAACAGGAGCCGTTCTTCTTGTGGGTTAGAAATAAACCCTGTTTCAATTAGCAACGAGGGAATATCAGGCGATTTGAGGACAGCCAAACTGGCGTGCTCAGGGCTCGATTTATGCAGCTTGGTGACTTTACCCAATTCTTTAAGCACCCGGGTCGCCACGTTATAGCCTTCTTTTTGCGAGTTGCTGAACTGCAAATCCAGCACCGCGCGACTCAGGTATTCATCTTCGTTGTTTTGCGCTAATAAGGACCCACCACCCAATAGATTGGATTGCTCTTCGTGCCTTTCAATCCAGCGACCAATTTCACTGTTCGCGCGGCGACGAGATAGCACCCATACCGACGCCCCTCGTGGTTGAGGCTTGTGGAAACCATCGGCATGAATTGAAACCAWTAAGTGGGCTTTGTGCTGGCGGGCAATCTCTGAGCGTCGATTCAAATCGACAAAGTAATCACCGGTGCGCGTAAGTACCGCTCGCATCCCAGGTACCGCATTAATGCGGGCAGCGGTTTGCTTGGCGATCGCCAGCGTGACGTATTTTTCAAATTTTCGTGTCGGGCCAACCGCGCCCGGGTCGTTGCCTCCATGACCGGCATCGATCGCCACGACGATATCATCGGTGCCAAACGGCAACGCGGCCACCGTTTCTCGACGCTTCTTTTCCGCGGCACTCAAGTCGGGTTTATTCTTATCGACTTTATCAGGATGAGGCAAATCCACCACCAAGCGGTGGCCATACTCGCCACCCGGGGCCAAAGCGAAGATGTGCGGCTTGGCCGCATCTTTTAACTCAAATACCAATCGATAGGTGGACTTGGCAGGCGGGCTRCTTTTGCGAATTTTAGTCAGTATATCGCTGCCCTTGACCGGCTTTGGGAGCGAGGTCGCCAGTGAGCTCTGCTTTAAATCAATGACCAAACGGTCAGGTCGAGTCAGTGAAAAGTAACTAAAGTCTGGCGTATCCGCTAAATCGACCACGACCCGTGTTTCATTAGGCGCAGGCCAAACGCGAATATTTTCAATCTGATTGGCCCAGCCTGTTACGCTGAACAGACCCGCGATCATCAAGGTGCATAGCCGCTGCCACATCATGCTAGTCATCCCATTCTAAGCGATTGATAACCGACACACCGACTTCGGTGTTCGCGGTCAGCGCCACCGTGCGTTGCTCGCCGTCATACTGCAAAGTGATATCAAGATCAGCATGAGGTAACCAGCCCTTCCCTTTTTCCGGCCATTCAATCAGGCACAGTGCCTGTTCATTGAAATAATCCCGAATCCCCATAAATTCCAACTCTTCTGGGTCAGCCAAGCGGTACAGGTCAAAGTGATAGACCTGCCAAGGCGGGAGCTGGTAAGGCTCGACCAAGGTATACGTCGGACTTTTGACGTTACCCGTATGACCCATTGCTTGAACAAATCCGCGACAAAACGTCGTTTTTCCTGCGCCCAGATCGCCATGTAAATAACAGGTTGTGCTTTGCGTACAAGCACGGGCCAACGCTGCCCCAAGGGCAACAGTACTGTCGGCGTCTGCCAACTGGGTATGAAAAGTTTGGGTCATGCTACTACTGCGTCTCGTCTGTTGGCTTTATTAATCGATCAATCGCTGTAACTCGGGTAATAAATCACTGGCAAGCAAACCACGTTCGCCGGCAAGTGCCGCTTGGTCACCGGCTTTACCATGAAGATAGCAGCCCATGGCCGCTGCATGAAATAAATCAACGCCTTGAGCGATAAAGCTACCAATAACGCCAGATAACACATCGCCCATGCCGCCAGATGCCATGCCCGGATTCCCCACATTGGCTACAGCATAATCTGTGCCATCATATACGATCGTGCCTGCGCCTTTAAGTACTACTACCCCGCCGTAGCGTGTCTGGATAGCTTTGACGGCGGCGAAGCGATCGAGTTCCACATCCGCCACTTCACAGCCCAATAAACGCGCAGCTTCTCCCGGATGGGGGGTTAATACCCAGTCGTCTCGCTGTTGCGGATGGCGGGCGAGTTTATTGAGTCCATCGGCATCAATCACTTTAGTACCACGCGCACTAACCGCGATTTTCCACAGCGCGTCAGACCACGCACTGCTGCCAAGCCCCGGGCCAATCACCAAGTTTGTCGCCCATTCCAGTGCCTCACTCAGTGACTGCCCAGGTGCCCAACCTAGGGTCATTAATTCGGGTTGACGCGTTACCAACATCAGAGTGTGATCCGCTTGGGTCACGACTTTGACTAACCCCGCGCCCGTCCGCAATGCCGCCTGTGCTGACAACGTCACCGCACCGGCCATACCATGATCGCCGCCCAAACAAAGCACTCGACCGAACTGGCCTTTGTGCGCAGTGCGATCACGTTTGGGAAGATACCGTTGGCAAAGATCATCACTCATCAGCCAGCCGGCAGCCTGTGTCTGGCGACCAAAGGCAGTGGCGACATTCAACCCAGCAAAAACAAGCTCGCCACGGTGTGACATCGCTTTACCGGTCACTAACCCTTGTTTGAGCGCGATCAGCGTCACCGTAATGGTCGCATTGATTGCACATCCTTTGACACAGCCACTGTCTGCACACAACCCCGAGGGAATATCGACGGCAATCACAGGCACTTGGCTTTGATTGATGCGCGAGATCGCTTCGGCATAATCCCCCGTCACCGCACGAGAGAGGCCTGTGCCGAGGATCGCATCCACAATCACATCAAATTGTTGCATGGTCGGTGCGCTGGAGACATTGGTGCCCCCGCAATCCCGCCACTCCTGAAACGCAGTGGCCGCATCCCCGGTCAGCCGCTCTGGATCGCCTAACGCCCACACAGTAACGTTCAATCCCGACGATTTAGCCAGCCGAGCAATCACATAACCATCGCCCGCATTATTGCCCACCCCACACACAATCAATATCCGTGCGGCATTCGGATAACGCTGCGCTAACGTGTCAAAAACGGCTTGTCCGGCGCGGAGCATTAACTGGTACATCGGGATCTCAAGGGCCTTCGCCACGGCAATCTCACCTTCACGGACTTGCTCTGCACGATAAAAACTCTGTGGTAAACTTGCTGCCATCGAATGCCTCCATTCATTGTGCTTGCACCACTTCACGGCCCAGGATTTCTCGTTATGTCGCACCCCACGCCCGATGCTTCAATTGATTTCAACCAATTAGCCCAACGTATCAAGCAATGGGGACAAGCGCTAGGCTTCCAGCATGTGGGGATCACGGATGTTGATCTTACGCAACATGAAGCGCAACTGCAGCGTTGGTTAGATCTGGGATATCACGGTGAGATGGATTGGATGGCGCGTCACGGCATGATGCGCGCGCGTCCACAAGAGTTGGTGCCCGGCACCGTACGCGTGATCAGTGTAAGGATGAACTACTTGCCGCCTAACGCGGGCTTTGCCACCACATTGGCCAATCCAACGCTAGGGTATGTGAGTCGCTATTCGTTGGGGCGGGATTATCACAAACTGATCCGAAACCGCCTCAAAAAGTTGGGCCAGCAGATTGAGGCTGAAGTAGGCCCATACGGATATCGTCCTTTTGTSGACTCTGCCCCTGTTTTAGAACGCCCGCTCGCGGAAAAAGCCGGCCTAGGCTGGACAGGCAAGCACTCGCTGATCCTCAACAAAGAGACAGGATCTTGGTTCTTTCTCGGCGAGTTATTGGTCGATCTTCCTTTGCCGGTCGATACTCCGGTCGAAAACCAGTGCGGTAAATGTGTAGCCTGTATGACCAGCTGCCCAACCCAAGCGATCGTCGCCGAAGGCGTGGTCGATGCACGTCGCTGCATCTCTTATCTCACGATTGAGTACGATGGTGTGATCCCACTCGAGTTTCGTCATGCCATCGGTAACCGTATTTATGGCTGCGATGACTGCCAACTGGTGTGTCCATTTAACCGCGATGCAGAATTAACCCTAGAGGCCGATTTTTATTGCCGCCCAAGCCTTGAGCAGCAGCCACTCACGACCCTTTTTAACTGGGATGAAGACACGTTTTTATCTCTGACCCAAGGATCAGCGATTCGACGAATTGGCATACGTAAATGGCGGCGTAACCTCGCGATCGCGATGGGGAATGCCCCCTATGATGAAGATATCGTCAACAGCCTGTCTGCACGACTCGGTGAAGATGACTTAGTCGATGAACATATTCAGTGGGCACTTGGCGAACAAGAGAAAAAGCGACTACAAATAGATGTGCAGCTTTTACCCACTGGCACCAAACGGCTAGTGCGCATTATCGAAAAAGGCCTGCCTAGAGACGCCTAACCGGCGGCTTATCACGGAAAGATGACGCTATTCACACAATGTGGAAAAGTCCATAAGTAAGCGCCGTTTTGGTGCACTTCTTGATAGTTAAACACATTGGTGGTGCATTAAGCGAGCAAGATCACGGAAGTGAATAAGACTGTGGAAAAGCGTTAAGCAAACTGGAAGAAAAAGGTAAAAAACCACTTAAAATCAAGGTTTTGCGCTTTAAATGTGTCGATTAGCACCGTACTACAAACACAAGGCACTTGATCAATATCTCACCACCCTCTCTCGCCGGCAAGAATTCATCAACCAGTTTATCCACAAGCATAGTTCTGTGGATAACTCTGTGCAATAACTGACGAAACCGCGCTATCACGCCGCCTTGGGAAAGGTTTGACGAAATAGTTAGCGAAAAATCAGGAATGATGCTTCACAGCATTAAAGAGAACGTTATAAAAAACGTTGCACTGGTGTTTAACCAAGTGATTGGAGCGACACACGAGGTTCGAACTCGTGACCTCAACCTTGGCAAGGTTGCGCTCTACCAGCTGAGCTAGTGTCGCTTATWCCGARTTGTWRTTTGGAGCGACATACGAGGTTCGAACTCGTGACCTCAACCTTGGCAAGGTTGCGCTCTACCAGCTGAGCTAATGTCGCATTGCCGATGCGTTACATCGAATTTTAAATTGGAGCGACACACGAGGTTCGAACTCGTGACCTCAACCTTGGCAAGGTTGCGCTCTACCAGCTGAGCTAGTGTCGCTTAGATCGACCTGATCCACACCAGATCGAACATTAATTTGGAGCGACATACGAGGTTCGAACTCGTGACCTCAACCTTGGCAAGGTTGCGCTCTACCAGCTGAGCTAATGTCGCTTTCAACAGACGTTTCACGTCGTTAGGGCTGCGAATTATACGAAGAAAAAACCGGGTTGCAAGTGCTGACGAGCAAAATTTTGGTTTTTTCTTTTGATCGCTCAAAAGAACACCAGATCGATGAAAATAAAATCAGATCGTCAGGATCCTTTCACGATAGAACTGCAATTCTGCAATTGATTCACGGATATCGTCAAGCGCTAAGTGCGTTCCCTGCTTCGAAAAGTCATTCAATATCTCAGGCTTCCAGCGTCGGACTAATTCCTTCAAAGTACTGACATCCACGGTGCGATAGTGGAAATAGCGCTCTAGTGCTGGCATGTGACGATACAGAAAGCGTCGATCTTGCCCCACGCTGTTACCACAAATCGGTGAAGCGCCTTCTGGTACCCACTGCGATAAAAAGGCGAGGGTTTGATCGATGGCATCTTGCTCACTAATGGTGCTCTGCTCGACGCGCGCCACCAATCCCGATTGAGTATGGGTGCGGGTACACCAGTCATCCATTTTGTCCAGTTCGCTTTGTGGCTGAGAAATCGCTAATACCGGCCCTTCTGCCAACACATTGAGCTGTGCATCGGTGACAATTGTCGCGATCTCAATGATCTTATGGGTGTCGGGATCTAATCCAGTCATTTCCAGATCAATCCAGATTAAATTGTTTTCACTGAACGCCATTGAACTTGCCTTTTTTATGCGTAAACCATGTATCATACTGTGCTTGATATGAAAGCCAACTTAACCGATAAGAGTCATCGTGGCAAAAAAGAAAAAGCTTACCAAAGGCCAACTACGGCGCGTGCGATCCAACCAACAACGTCGGATCAAACAGCAAGATAATGATGTGCAATGGGATGACGCGCTGCTAGAAAATGCACGCGAGGGACGTGTGATCACGCGATTTGGCCAACACGCTGATATCGAGGATCCGCAAACTGGGATCATCCATCGCTGCAATCTGCGTCGTACCGTGCAAAGCTTAGTAACTGGCGACCGTGTGGTTTGGCGTCCGGGAAAAGAAATCCTGCATGGCATAGCCGGCGTTGTCGAGGCCGTGCATGAACGCCAATCGGTCCTGACCCGTCCCGACTACTATGATGGCGTAAAACCCGTTGCCGCCAATATCGATCAAGTGATTATCGTGGCCGCGATTTTGCCCGAGTTATCACTGAACATTATTGATCGTTATTTGATCGCCTGCGAAGTCTTGAATGTTCGTCCCCTGATCGTCATCAACAAGGTCGATTTGCTAGATAGCGAGGGGCGTGAAATGGTGGACGAATTACTCGACATCTATCGCGATATTGGCTATTCCATCGTCTTGGTAAGCGCCGATACAGGCGAAGGGATGGAGGCGCTAGAACGCCATCTCGATCAACATGTGAGTGTCTTTGTCGGCCAATCCGGTGTGGGAAAATCAAGCTTGGTTAATACGCTTTTGCCGGATGTGGATGCGCAAATTGGTGACGTCTCTGAAAACTCAGGGTTGGGCCAACATACCACCACCGCCGCGCGTTTGTATCATTTTGACCAAGGGGGCGATCTTATTGACTCCCCTGGCGTGCGAGAATTTGGTTTATGGCATTTAGAGCCGGAACAAATCGCACAAGGCTTTGTCGAATTTCGCGACTATCTGGGTGGCTGTAAATTCCGTGATTGTAAGCACGGCGATGATCCAGGTTGCTTGTTGAGACAAGCCGTGGAAGATGGCCATATTAGTATCGAGCGGTTTGATAGCTATCACCGCATTATCGAGAGCATGAAAGAAGCCAAAGATAACCGTCAGTTTTCACGTAACAAGCAAAACTGATCTAACAACGCGCCTCTGTCACTTCGTCACCGGATTGGCTACACTGCGCGGCTTAGCCGCTGCAAGGCGCGTATAACTCTTTAACCATTCAGGACATAACCGTGCGAGACGATCTTAAAGTCGGCCTGCAATATATAGCGCCGAAACATGCCCTTACCCGAATGATGGGGAAACTAGCCAGCCTCAAAGGTGGATGGTTGACCACTGCTGTGATCAAATGGTTTATCAAGCAATATCAGGTCGATATGAGTGAGGCCAAAGTCAGTGACCCTGGCTACTACCGCACCTTTAACGACTTTTTCGTGCGAGAACTCAAGCCCGCATTACGCCCCATTGATGGCGATACAGAGACATTGGTCTACCCCGCCGATGCGTGCGTCAGTCAAGCAGGATTGATTGAGCAAGGACGTATTATCCAAGCCAAGGGCCACTCGTTTGACGTGACTGAACTCGTCGGTGGCGATCAAGCCCTTGCCGACCAGTTTAAAGAGGGTCACTTTGCCACCCTTTACTTGTCACCGCGTGACTATCACCGTGTACACATGCCATGTGATGCCGTGTTGCGTGAAATGGTCTACATCCCCGGCGATTTGTTTTCCGTCAATCCACTGACGGCAGAGAACGTGCCGAACTTGTTTGCCCGTAACGAGCGTGTAGTGTGCGTATTTGAGACTGAATTTGGGCCTATGGTGCAAGTTTTGGTGGGTGCTACCATTGTGGGCAGTATTGCCACTACATGGGCAGGAACCGTCACTCCGCCAACCGGTGGCAGCATTCGCCGTTGGGAATACCCGACAGAAGGCGAACAAGCTATCCGCTTTGCTCAGGGTGATGAAATGGGTCTATTTAAACTCGGCTCAACCGTGATTAACCTGTTCCCAGCAGGAGCAATCCGTTTTCATGATGACGTCGCTCCCGGCTCCCCAACACAAATGGGACAGCCTTACGCGCACCGTCAGGCATAACAGCTGAAAATTGTGAGATAAGGGGCATTTATGCCCCTTTTTTGTCGCCAAATTCGGAGACCTTTCCCGTTAATTCCCTCTTAAATCCGTATCATTGATCCCATCAATACACCTGTGATGCATCGGCGTGCTGGCGCATGGTCAGCCCGCACTCACAACATCAACCCTTATGAGGCGTATTTGTGGTCAATGCTCGTTTTACTAAGTTACTTGTCTCGCTCGGGCTGCCATTGTTGCTGCTCCTACTTCCAACCGACTGGTTACCTATCGCCAACCTCACTTTGATTCAACACCGTTTATTGGCGATCTTCCTGATGGCGGCCTTGCTGTGGGTTCTTGAACCTGTGCCAGTATTTTCAACCTCTTTGCTGATCATTACCCTGCAATTGGTGATGATCTCCGATAAAGGCTTACACTGGTTTCGCGGCGAAACGGCGCATCATCCGCGGGGCGAATTGATCCCTTATACCGATATTCTCAGCGCCTTTTCTTCCCCCATCATTATTCTATTTATGGGGGGCTTCTCGCTGGCTATTGCTGCCTCCAAATATGAGTTAGATATCAACCTTGCCCGCGTATTACTCAAACCCTTTGGCAAGCACCCCAAATTTATCATGCTGGGTTTGATGCTTATCACCGCCGTGTTCTCAATGTTCATGTCCAATACCGCCACCACGGTGATGATGCTGGCACTACTGGCACCGATTTTGAGTGTACTCCCGAAAGGCGATCCTGCGATTAAAGCCTTGGTTTTGTGTATTCCGGTTGCCGCCAATACCGGTGGAATCGCAACGCCAATCGGGACGCCGCCCAACGCCATTGCCCTGCAATATCTCACCGGCGAATACAGCATCTCATTTCTGGGGTGGATGCAAATGGGCCTACCCTTTGTGGTGATCCAATTGGCGTTTGCATGGTGGTTACTACAGCGCTTATTCCGCAGTCCACAAACCGAAATCACACTGGCACTGGAAGGCAAATTTCTACGGGGCTGGCAAGCGTATACCGTCTATGCCACCTTTGCGCTGACCATTGCGCTGTGGCTAACCACCAGCCTACATGGCATGAATACCTATGTGGTCGCGGTGATCCCGCTCGCGTTGTTCACCCTGACAGGGATCATGGGCAAGGCCGAGTTAAAGCTGATTAATTGGGATGTCCTGTGGCTCGTCGCCGGCGGGATTGCAATGGGTATTGCGCTAGACGAAACCGGCCTTGCTGCCGCATTAGCGCATGCCGTGGACTACAGCGTATTAACGGCTATGACAGTATTGGTCACCCTTTCCATTATTTGTTGGCTCATGGCAAACTTTATGTCGAATACCGCGACAGCTAACTTATTGATGCCTATTGCGGCGGCCATTGCCACCTCTATGCCATCACTGGTGAATGTGGGTGGCATGCAAGGATTGCTCGTCGTGGTGGCTTTCTCCGCTTCATTAGGGATGATTCTGCCGGTTTCTACCCCGCCCAACTCTTTGGCGTATTCCACCGGCTTCATCGACAGCCGTGATTTAGTCAAAGTCGGTACGATTCTTGGGATCAGTGGCTTAGGCTTAGTCTATGCAGCCGTCCTCGCGCTAACATAAGCGTAACACCTCAATATCAGCAAGGGTTGTTTGCGTTGCCTCCAAAACAAACAACCCTCTGTTTTGTCAGTGTTAAAAATATGATAACTAGAACAATGTGCATGCCAACAGCCTTAGGCGTCGCTTTGCACAGGGAGTTTTTTTATAAATTTATTATCACCCCTGGCTCAAGCTTTCTACAATTAAGCAAATACTCAATAAAAGAGTCGTAAACGTGGTAGTACGAGGGACGTTTCATGAAATTCACCATTAAGACCAAAATATTACTTGCTGTTGCTTTGGTCGTGGCCTTAGTTAGCGTGGTTCAAGCGTGGTTCTCCGTGACCCAGCTGAAAGACGAAACACAACAAAATGTCACCGCTCAAATGCGCGATACCGCCTTATCCACCAGTAACTTTATTGATGAGTGGCTAGATATTCGCAGTAAAATGCTCCTGGCCAATGTGCCGCTCATTGCCAGTCAATCTAATGTGGATCGCGAACTGCTCTTAACCAAACGACAAGGTAATTTCCTGACCGTTTACGCAGGTTTTTCCGACGGCTCCGTCGCGTTCGGGGATAAAACCGAAACCTGGCCGGCTAACTATGACCCTCGGACTCGCCCTTGGTACAAGAAAGCAAGCGCAGCGGATGGCTTAATCATCACCCCACCCTATATTGACGCCAATGGCGCAGGGATGGTTATCAGCTTTGCCAAAGCCTTTAACGACCGTTTCCAAGGTGTGATAGCGGCCGATCTATCGGTCAATGCCATTGTTGAAGAAGTGCTCAACGTCAAAATGCCGAATAACGGTTTCGCGTTTCTCGTAGACAGCAACAATAACGTTGTAGCCTACCGTGACACTACGCTCAGTAATAAACCGCTCACCCAAGTTGATGATGAACTCACGCCTGCGTTTATTCAACAGGCGCGCAATAGCAATGCGTTACAGAGTATAGTTTTTGATAGCGATGGTCGCAAAAAACTGGTCGCCATCACTCATGTTGAAGGAGCTAACTGGAGCTTAGGGGTGGTGCAAGACAGGGAGCTCGCCTTTGCATCCGTGTCTGAACAAATTATTTCGACCCTCATCACGTCTGTGATTCTGTTTGTCATCATTGCCCTGGTTGCCGGTGCGCTTATCCATCGCATGTTGGCGCCGCTAACCCAATTGACGCACGCGGTCAGCTCACTATCGAAAGGGAGCGGTGACCTCACTCAACGCCTCGATATTGTGCGTCATGATGAGATTGGTGAACTGGCTGGCCACGTCAACGCGTTTCTAGAACAACTGCAATCCATGATTGGTCGTAGCGTCTCGCAAAGTGTGGCGCTTTCAGAGCGTGCTGAGCAATGTCGAGAACTGGCGCACCAATCAAGCGGCTTAGTCGGTCAGCAGCAAGGCGATGTGGATCAAATTGCCACCGCCATTCACGAAATGTCCACTACCGCGAATGAAGTCGCCAGCCATGCCGAGCTGACGGCACGCTCCGCGCAAGATGCAGAAAGTGCCTGCCGTGATGGGCTCACCGTGGTGGAAGATAACCGTGAGGCGATCACCCAGCTAGCTGAACACGTGGATCAAGCCACCAACGTGATTCGCGAATTAGACACCAACTCACAAAGCATCAATCAAATTATCTCCACCATTCAAGATATCGCCGAGCAAACCAACTTGTTGGCCTTGAACGCCGCGATTGAGGCCGCCCGTGCCGGTGAACAAGGGCGTGGCTTTGCGGTCGTCGCCGATGAAGTGCGCGTGCTCAGTCAGCGTACCCATGACTCTACCGAAGAGATCCGCAACATGATTGAAACGCTACAAAGTACAACGCAGCGTGCGGTAGATGGCATGACACAAAGTAACGAAATGGCAACCTCCAGTGTCGAACGGGCTGCGTCAGCCAGTGACAAACTGAACGAGATCACCCGTGCGATTGGGGACATTTCCGAAATGGCAGCACAAATTGCCAGTGCGGCAGAGGAACAGCGGGCCGTCACCGAAGACATCAACCGAAATACCCAAGCCGTGCGCGATTTGTCACTGGAGATCCATCAAAAAGCGACCGACACCGGTGAGCAAGGAGAATATATGGCTAACGCCGCGCAAGAAATGCATGGCGACTTGTCCAAATTCAAAGTCTAGTCCAAACGGCAGCCTATCCACGTAGGCTGCCTCCTCCATCCACTGGCAGTAAGATCACAAATCCCACACCTCTCTACCTCTTTTCACTGCGCACTGACACAAATTGCATAACTGATCGGATTTTACTGCAAACGACACGTTTACAATCAGTCTAATCTCTTAGATGTGGAAATGTGTCTATGCCCAAACCAACCATAAAACTGAAAATCATTGTGGCCATCGCCTTGATCGTCGCCTTGGTCAGTGCGGTTCTTGCCACCATTTCAGTCCGACAATTACAAAACGAAACCACCAGCAGCATCACTAAACAGATGCAAGACGTCGGCGATGCCACTGCACAGTTCATCGATAGCTGGCTAAGTACCCGTGCGGATATGTTGTTGGCCAATGAATCCTTGATTGCCAATCAACCCAATGTTGACCGTGAGTTGCTCGTCACCAAGCGCGCTGGGCACTTTTTGTCTGTCTATGCCGGGTTCAGTGATGGCCGTATTGCATATGGCGACAAAAGCGAGGATTGGCCTGCAGATTACGACCCTCGAACTCGCCCTTGGTATAAGAACGCCAATCAGAGCAGCGAGCTGATTATTACCGAGCCTTATCAAGACTTTGATGGCAGTCTGGTGGTCAGCTTAGCGAAATCCTTTAATGGCCGCTATCAAGGGGTGATTGCCGCTGACGTGACCGTCACCGACATTGTCGATCAGGTTCTAAACCTTAAACTCAGCAATGGCTTTGCGTTTTTAGTCGATGGCAGCAACAGTATTGTGGCTTACCGTGATACCGAACTCAGTCGACAGCCTCTCACCGAGCTCGATGCGGAACTGACGCCAGCGTTTATAGACAGTGCCAGTCGTCAGGGCAAGTTGGTAACCTTTGATTTAAAGGGTGAAGACAAGTTACTCGCAGCCATTGACGTGCCGAATACCGATTGGACCTTGGGGATTGTCGAAGATAAGAGCGACGCCTATGCCTCCGTGTCGGAGCAAATCACCTTTGTGGTGGTCGCCTCCGTGATCCTCTTTATCGTGATCGCGTTTATTGCCGGTGCCTTAATCAAACAGCTCCTGAAGCCATTAAGCGAGTTAACCGGCGCCGTCCATGCCCTTTCCGCGGGTGAAGGCGATCTGACCCAACGCATTAATATTGTCCGTCAGGACGAAATTGGTGAACTGGCCGAATACATGAACGCCTTTCTCGCCCAACTTCAGCAAATGGTCGGTAAAGCGGTCAATCAGAGCATGACGCTGTCTCAAAGCGCAGAAGAGTGTCGCACGCATGCCCTGCAATCAAGCCAATTGGTCGATAAGCAGCAAAATGATGTTGACCAGATTGCCACCGCTATCCATGAGATGTCCGCCACCGCCAATGAAGTGGCCAGTCACGCTGAAGACACCGCTACCTCCGCCCAACAAGCCGAACAGTCGTGTCAAGAAGGGTTAAGTGTGGTAAGCGATAACCGAAATGCGATCACCCAATTGGCCGATCAAGTAGAACGGGCCACCAATGTCATTCGTGAATTGGATGAAAATGCTCAGAGCATCAACCAAATCATTGCGACCATTCAAGGTGTCGCAGAACAGACCAACTTGTTAGCATTGAACGCCGCCATCGAAGCAGCACGCGCGGGTGAGCAAGGGCGTGGATTTGCCGTTGTGGCCGATGAAGTGCGAGTGCTCAGCCAGCGCACCCATGACTCGACCGAAGAAATTCGCAACATGATTGAGACCTTGCAGCACACCACCCAACGTGCGGTGGATGACATGATGCAAAGTAATAATATGGCGACATCGAGTGTTGAGCGGGCAGAAGCGGCCAGCGAGCGACTCAATCAGATCACCACAGCAATCAGTACGATTTCTGAAATGGCGATCCAAATTGCCAGCGCCGCAGAAGAGCAACGTGCGGTGACTGACGATATCAACCGCAACACCCAAGCGGTGAAAGATCTCTCCTATGAGATCCACCAACAAGCAAGTGCAACCGGGGACCAAGGCGAAAGCATGGCGCAAGCAGCACGTGACATGCACCAAGACCTGTCAAAATTTAAAGTCTAGGTGAGTGCCCTTGCCTTTCAAACGCCACCGCGAGGTGGCGTTTTTCTTACGGCGCTACGCGCGTGAGACAGGAAACGCGGTCACCGCATCAATGTGATCACAACCGAGCGCGAGCATCACAAGGCGATCGATCCCTAGCGCGACCCCAGCACAATCCGGCAGCCCCGCTTCCAAGGCGGCGAGTAAGTGTTGATCGATAGGTTGTGGGCGCAAACCTCTTGCCACTCGCATCGCATTGTCCGCCTCAAAGCGGCGGCGCTGCTCATGCGCATCTTGAAGCTCATAGAACCCATTAGCGAGTTCAATGCCTTGAAAATACACCTCAAAGCGGTGTGCAACACGTGGATCCGCCTCACTGATTTTGGCTAACGCGGCTTGAGACGCCGGAAAGTCGTAAACAAAAGCCGGCGCCTGCTGACCAATATTTGGCTCAACCATCACCGAGAAAAGCAGTTGCAACAAGGTGTCTTTGTCGGTTTCATCCTCAGTGATATCGGCAAGCCCTTGGGTAGCAGCAAGGGCTCGCAGCTGGTCAATATCCGCGCGTAATGGACAAAGTCCAGTGCATGATTGAAAAGCTGCTTGGTAGCTCATTCGCGTCGCACCTTGGCACTTGAGTACCGCTTGCAACAGCGCATCCATTTCATCCATCAACTGGTGATGGTCAAAATCCGGTCGATACCACTCGAGCATGGTAAATTCTGGATTGTGATAACGCCCCGCCTCTTCATTACGAAACGCCTTACTGATTTGATAAATGGCGCCGCTACCCGCCGCCAGTAATCGTTTCATATGAAATTCTGGACTGGTCATCAAGTACAAAGGCAGCCCCTTGGCAAAGCCCGGGCCGACCAGCGAGGTGGAAAAACTGTGTAGGTGCACATCCGTCACCGCCGCTTGGCTCAACGCTGGGGTATCGACTTCCCATACCGCACGCTCAGCAAAAAATTGACGAATGCGGGCAATAATGGCCGATCGTTTTTTCAACTGTGTTATTGAGGCCGTTGGCTGCCATGAACAGGCTTGAGTCATGATATCAGTCTCTCATTACGCGAATGGCGTCAGTCTAGCGTCACGCTGGCGAATAACAACCAGCACGCCAAGATGAAGCACGACATAAACGTGGCACTGTACGCATTCTGTTTGTAAGCAAACGCTGTTTTTTCATGGTTCGCCGACACTTAACGACCCACCTCACAGTTTTATGCAATTTAACTCCCATGCCCGCAAAATCGCTGCAATTCCCCAACTGRATCAATTTTTACTCGGTGAGGATTGCCTACCATGTCGGCAGAACAATAAACAAGCCAAGCACTGGCTTTCCCTACACTGGAGGATGAACGTGCAGACCATCACCACAGATATTGCAGTTATTGGCGCCGGCGGCGCTGGACTGCGCACCGCCATTGCGGCCGCTGAGGCGGATCCGTCTCTCAATATTGCCCTGGTGTCCAAGGTCTACCCGATGCGCTCACACACTGTGGCAGCAGAGGGTGGCTCGGCTGCCGTCATCAAGGATGAAGACAGCCTAGACAACCATTTTAATGACACCGTTAGCGGCGGTGACTGGCTGTGCGAGCAGGACGTTGTGGACTACTTCGTCAAGCACTGCCCAGAAGAGATGATCCAATTAGAGCAATGGGGTTGCCCTTGGAGCCGTAAAGACGATGGCAGCATCAATGTTCGCCGTTTTGGCGGCATGAAAGTCGAGCGTACATGGTTTGCCGCCGATAAAACTGGCTTCCATATGCTTCACACCTTGTTCCAAACCTCGATTAAATACCCACAAATTCAGCGGTTAGATGAATACTTCGTGGTTGACTTAATCGTGGATGATGGCCAAATCCAAGGCCTCATTGCCCTGCATATGGCAGAAGGTGAACTGGTCTGCATTAAAGCCAAATCTGTGGTGCTCGCCACCGGCGGTGCTGGCCGGGTGTACAGCTGTAACACCAATGGTGGCATCGTCACCGGTGATGGCATGGCGATGGCTTATCGCCACGGTATTCCATTACGTGATATGGAGTTTGTGCAGTATCACCCCACAGGCTTGCCCGGCACTGGCATCTTGATGACCGAAGGCTGTCGCGGTGAAGGAGGGATTATTGTCAACAAAAATGGTTATCGCTATTTGCAAGATTATGGCCTTGGCCCAGAGACACCCGTGGGCGAGCCCAAAAACAAATATATGGAGTTGGGGCCGCGCGATAAAGTCTCACAAGCCTTTTGGCACGAGCAACAAAAAGGGAACACCATCAAGCATCCATTAGGTGATGTGGTGCACCTTGATTTGCGCCACTTAGGTGAAGACTTCTTACAAGAGCGGTTGCCGTTTATTTGTGAATTAGCCAAAGCGTACGTCAACGTCGATCCGGCCAAAGAGCCAATCCCAATTCGTCCGACCGTCCACTACACCATGGGGGGCATAGAAACCAATGCCCAGACCGAAACCCGGGTAAAAGGACTCTTTGCGGTGGGCGAATGCTCCTCCGTCGGCCTACACGGAGCCAATCGCTTAGGATCGAATTCACTGGCTGAGCTGGCCGTATTTGGTCGACTCGCCGGAGAAGGTGCCGCACAACGTACGCGTGAGTTTACGGGGTGGAATCAAGCGGCGATCGATGCCCAGATCCAAGACGTTAAAGCACGCATTGATAAGCTCTTGAGCCATCAAGGCGAAGAAAACTGGGCAGATATTCGCAAAGAGCTGGGGGACACCATGGAAGCCGGCTGTGGTATTTATCGTCGCGAAGATCTGATGCAAGCCACGATTGATAAAATCGCCGAACTGAAAGCTCGCTATCAACAGATCAGCATCCAAGATCAAGGCAGTGTGTTTAACACCGACTTGTTGTATGCCATCGAAGTAGGTTACGGGCTCGAAGTGGCCGAAGCCATGGCGCATTCTGCCATTCAGCGACGCGAGTCTCGTGGCGCCCATCAACGCCTTGATGATGGCTGCACAACCCGTGATGATGACAACTACCTCAAGCACACCTTGGCATTTTACCAGCCCGAGGGTGGCCCACGGATTGATTACAGTGACGTGAAGATCACCAAGTCTCAACCGAAAGACCGCCTGTATGGTGATGCTGCGGAGCAGGCTCAAGCGGCCAGTGAGGGACAACAAGAGGAGCAAGCACAATGACGCAAGCTACCTATAGAGTTTCTATCCTTCGCTACGATCCTGCAAAAGATGATGCACCTTACGCGCAGGAGTTTGTCGTCCCCGGTGACGATACCTTCTCAGTGCTTGATGCGCTGGGCTATATCAAAGACAACCTCGATAAGTCATTGGCTTATCGCTGGTCATGTCGCATGGCCATTTGCGGCTCGTGCGGCATGATGGTCAATGGCGTGCCTAAACTCGCGTGTAAGGCTTTTTTACGCGATTACCCTAACGGCGTACTGATTGAGCCGCTAGCAAACTTTGCGATCGAAAAAGATTTGATTGTCGACATGACGCCATTTATTGAGCGCTTGGAAGCGATCAAACCTTATATTCTCGGCAACGACCGTCGTCCTGAAGATGGTCCTAACACACAAACCCCTGAGCAGATGGCGCGCTATAAGCAATTTGCCGCCTGCATTAACTGTGGTTTATGTTACGCCGCTTGCCCGCAGTTTGGCCTCAACCCAGACTTCCTCGGCCCAGCCGCACTAACCCTCGCCCATCGCTATAACCTCGATAGCCGAGATGGGGGACAACATGAGCGTATGCCACTGATAAACAGCGATAACGGGGCATGGGGATGTACCTTTGTGGGCTACTGCTCAAAAGTCTGCCCGAAAGGTGTCGATCCGGCGGGCGCGGTCAACCAAGGCAAGGTTGCCTCTACCCAAGATATGGTGATCGCCATGTTTAACCCCAATAAAGAAGGCAAGGAGATAACAGGATGAGTAACCGTAAACCTTATATGCGGCCCATGCCTCGTACTTGGTGGCTGCATCATCCGTTTTATCGCTTTTATATGGTGCGCGAGGCCACGGTACTGCCTTTGGTCTTTTTCACACTGAGCCTCACTGCGGGTTTGATTTGTCTCGTACAAGGCCCTCAAGCGTGGCAAAGCTGGCTGGATTATATGGCCCACCCTGTGGTGATCCTATTAAACGTGGTCGCTCTAGCGGCAAGCCTGTTTCATGCCACGACATTTTTTAGCATGATGCCGCAGGTCATGCCGATTCGCATTAAAGGCAAACTGCTCGACGGCAAGTGGGTGATTGGGGCGCAATGGGGAGCCGTTGCAGTAATTTCGTTACTGGCCTTAGTGCTCATTTAGGAGGCGTTATGATTGATTTAAAACCTAAGCGCTCCGACGAGCCGGTATGGTGGAGCTTGTTTGGTGCAGGCGGTACATGGTTTGCCATGTTCACGCCAATTACTGTCTTGATTTTGGGTGTTTTAATCCCACTAGGGATCATCGACCCATCCGCCCTAAGTTACGAACGTGTGATGATGTTCGCAGAGCACTGGTTAGGTAAGTTGCTGATATTGGCGACCCTTGCCTTACCGATGTGGCATGCCATGCATCGCATCCATCATGGTTTACATGATCTTAAGCTGCACGTGGGACTGGCTGGGAAAGTGGTTTGCTATGCCATCGCCTTTGCCGTCAGTGTCGCTGCCGTGCTACTCGTCCTTGTCGTATAGCATCTAAGCATACAAAAAAGCCCTGAGCCAATTCGGTCAGGGCTTTTTTATCGGACACTCGAAATGCCAATTATTTTACGCGGCTCACGTACTCACCCGAGCGCGTATCCACTTTGATGACTTCACCGATTTGAATAAACAAAGGCACACGAACAACGGCCCCTGTGATCAGTGTCGCGGGTTTACCGCCAGTACCTTGGGTATCCCCTTTTAGGCCCGGATCGGTTTCAGTCACTTCAAGTTCGACGAAGTTAGGTGGGGTAACCACGATTGGGTCACCATTCCACAACGTGAGTGTACAGGTGTTGTTTTCAACTAACCATTTGACGTTATCACCCACTGCACTCTCGTTGGCAGCGATTTGCTCAAAGGTTTCGTTGTTCATGAAGTGATAGAACTCACCATCTGTGTAGAGGTAGTCCATTTCCACATCGATCACATCGGCAGCTTCAACGCTGTCACCTGATTTGAATGTTTTCTCTAGAACCTTACCGGAAATCAGCTTACGGATTTTAACCCGGTTGAAGGCTTGGCCTTTACCCGGCTTCACGAACTCATTTTCGGTAATGACACACGGCTCGTTATCGAGCATAATTTTCAATCCGCCGCGGAATTCATTGGTGCTGAAAGACGCCATCTTGATCCTCTTAACATCTTCGAGTTTTCACAAATGTCGCACATCATAACCCGAATCCAGCCTGCTGTTGAGCGAAACTGGATCAAAGAACTCGCAGAGGGGATCACAGATCCCAAGGAACTGCTGCAACTGCTTGAAATTTCACCATCCGACTGGGAGGCAGGATTTAGTGCTCGTCGCCTTTTTGCCCAGCGTGTGCCACGCAGTTTTGTGGCTAGGATGGAAAAAGGAAACCCTGATGATCCACTGCTAAAGCAAGTCCTCCCTATTGCCGACGAGTTTAATGACGTTGACGGGTTCAGCGCTGACCCACTGGAAGAGCAAGACAATGCGATTCCTGGGTTGTTACACAAGTACCACAACCGTGTCTTACTGATCGTTAAAGGAGGCTGTGCAATCAATTGCCGTTATTGCTTCCGCCGCCATTTCCCTTATCAAGACAACAAAGGCAGTAAACGCGTATGGCAAGGGGCGCTGGACTATATCGCCGCCCATCAAGAGATTGATGAAGTGATTTTATCCGGTGGTGACCCGCTGATGGCCAAAGATGAGGAGCTCGATTGGCTCATCAGCGCCATAGAAGGCATAACGCATGTTAAGCGGCTACGCATTCATTCACGGCTACCTGTGGTGATCCCCGCTCGTGTCACCTCTGCGTTTACCGAGCGCTTATCACGCTCACGTTTACAAGTGGTGCTCGTCACCCACATCAACCACGCCAATGAGATTAATGCAGAATTAACCCACAAACTCCACATGCTGCGACAAGCAGGCATCACGCTACTTAATCAAAGCGTGCTTCTCAAAGGCGTGAATGACAGTGCGGATGCGTTGGTGGCACTGAGCCAACGGCTGTTTGAGGCTGGCGTTTTGCCTTACTACCTGCATGTATTGGATAAAGTCCAAGGCGCCGCTCACTTTTTAGTCTCAGACGATAAAGCGCGCGCCTTAATGCAAGACATTATCGGCCAGCTTTCCGGCTATTTGGTCCCCCGACTGACCCGAGAGATTGGCGGGCGAGCGAGTAAAACCCCGCTTGATCTGCATTTAGAGTGAATAATCAGTGACTTAATTAATATAAGCTGTTGATTTATTTTTGCTTCCATGGCTTATTAGAGAGAAAGCTCACCACAAGGATGTGTTATGTCTCTGATTATTCGTCAATACCACGCCGACGACATTCCGGCGATACGCGATATCTATGCGCAACCCAAGGCGCAAGCAGGCACCTTACAATTGCCGATGCCAAGCCTCGCCATGTGGGAAAAACGGCTTAATAACGTGCCAGATGGCGTATACCCATTGGTTGCCGAGCTGGAAGGTAAAGTGGTCGGTAATCTCGGCTTCGTCATTGCCGCGAATCCTCGCCGTCGCCACGTTGCAGATATTGGCATGGGCGTTCATGATGCCTATCAAGGCCGCGGCATAGGCAGTGCGCTCATGGAAAAAGCGATCGATTTAGCCGAAAACTGGCTGAACGTATCACGGATAGAGCTAACCGTTTATACGGATAACGCGGCTGCGATCCACCTCTATCAAAAATTTGGCTTYGAAATTGAAGGCACCGCCAAACAGTTTGCGTTTCGCAATGGCGAGTTTGTGGATGCCCACTACATGGCGCGTACCCGCTAATCAAGCCACTCGGGGAAACAATCTGGTTTGGCGTAGCTAAGCCGACCAATGCGTGCGGTACGGTGGTAGCTATCTAAACCGCTAACCGCAACGCTGCCTGCTTGTTCAATATCTACGTAGCCATCATCTTTGACACACGATTCTGGCACATGAACTTCGCTGATTTCTCCGATCAGTAAATGTGTACCATTAATTGCCAGCGTATGCTCTTCTCTCAACACTAACCCCAAACGCACCGCAGCTTCTTGCACGTAAGGGGCATTGAAGCGCTCTCGCCATAATGGCGTCAGACCCACTTGATCAAATTCTGAGACGTCGTGAGGATAGCGTGCAGATGTCTGATGCGCGGCAGTGAGCATCGCCTCACTCACATGGTTGAGTGTATACACACCTAATTGACGAATGTTTTCAAGAGAGTCCCGCACCACGGTATCAGGTCGGATAATCACTCCCATTAACGCCGGATTCGCGCCCAAGTGGAAAGCAGAGCTAACCATACACAAGTTCGTTTGTCGTTCAGCGTCGCAGGTACCCAATAAGTTTGCTGACTTAAAGCCTGACAAACTATTGATAAAGGCTGCGCGATAACGCTTTTCCATGCTCATGATGTCATCATGGCCGAACACACTCAAAGACATAACCTTCCTTATTTCAGCTGGCACTGTTGGCAACGTGCCTGCCCGGTTAATAATGCAGAGATCCGATACCGATGGCGGGCAAAAAACAAATAAGCTTGGTCCGCAAACCAAGCGATCACGGSCCAGCGTAACCAACTCACCCAATACCCCTTGCCTACCGCGTGCCATGCAGCATAGGTTGCGTCTAAACCATACACCATCTGTCCTTGACTATCTTTGGCGTGCAAAATGCGATTAGCGGCTTTGGGATCCACATCGGGGAAACGTGCTGCAAAATCGGGATGATGGATATCTTCCAGTATGAGCTGTTGGTTTTTATYCCAACGTGACAGCTTGCGCATTTCCTTGACGCATAACGGGCACAAACTGTCATAAAATAGCGTCACCATAAACGTCCCTCCTAATCTCGTTTTAATACGCATAACGACATCGGTACGATCAGGTGTTTACGCCTATCCAGCATGAATAAAACCCACGTCAGCCAGTACTCAGCATAGCGATCCAAGCCTTATACGACCTATTAGGTAGTCAGAAATGTGGAAAAGTGTCGGTTGGTGTCTGTGTGATGAGCATTTTGCAGCGAGGCGCATAGGGCTGATACACCCTCAAGATACAAAAAAGCCCCGACCGTGAGGTCAGGGCTTAATGTTTTCTCATCAAAGTCTTACGCATATCCGCTTTGATGATTAAATTGTGTCTGTGTGACGGGAGTTTTGAAGCGAGACGCGCAGTGTACGTCAGTACATGAGCATCGTAGCTATCAAAAATCGCAAGCAACAGTCACAATTTATAATCAAAGCCTGGCGATGTCCTACTCTCACATGGGGAGACCCCACACTACCATCGGCGCTGCTTCGTTTCACTACTGAGTTCGGCATGGAGTCAGGTGGGTCCAAAGCGCTATGGTCGCCAAGCAAAATTTGGTGTGTCTTCACTTTTCAGTCAAAACACTTAATCTAGAAAGCTGTTCGTTCTCGCCACAATCAACTGGCTTTATTTTAAGTCCAACCCAAAACCTCTTGGGTGTTGTATGGTTAAGCCTCACGGGCAATTAGTACAGGTTAGCTCAACGCCTCACAGCGCTTACACACCCTGCCTATCAACGTTCTMGTCTAGAACAACCCTTTAGAGAGCTCGAGGCTCTAGGGATGACTCATCTCGGGGCCAGCTTCGCGCTTAGATGCTTTCAGC